>JABMQG010000232.1 GCA_013203365.1 Planctomycetota bacterium
ACCTATCTTGACTGGATGACGGAATTGCCTTGGGCAGCGGTAACCGAGGACAACCTCGACATCTACTCTGCCGAGCGAATCCTCAATGCCGATCACTATGGCCTGGAGAAGGTCAAAAAACGAATTTTGGAGTATCTAGCGGTCAGAAAGCTGGCACCACAAACGCACGGGCCGATTCTATGCTTTGTTGGGCCCCCGGGTGTGGGCAAGACTTCACTGGGGCAGTCCATCGCACGCGCTCTTGGCCGTAAGTTCATTCGAATGAGCCTCGGCGGGGTCCGAGACGAGGCCGAACTGCGAGGCCATCGCCGTACCTATATCGGAGCTATGCCCGGCAGGATCGTGCAGGAACTCCGCAAAACCGGGTCCATCAACCCCGTATTCATGCTCGACGAATTGGACAAGGTCGGACAGGACTTCCGTGGCGACCCCACCAGCGTCCTGCTGGAGGTCCTGGACCCGGCCCAAAATAACACCTTCCAGGACCACTACCTGAACGTGCCGCTCGATCTCTCACGAATACTGTTCATAGGCACGGCCAATTACATGGGGCCGGTTCCGCCGGCGCTGAGAGATCGGATGGAGATCATTGAACTGCCAGGGTACACCGCCAGGGAGAAGCTCCAAATCGCCCGGCGGTATCTCCTGCCCAGGCAGTTGAAAGAAAACGGCTTGAACCGCAGTCAACTGACACTCTCCAGCTCGGCGATGGAAACGGTGATCAACAAGTATACCCAGGAAGCCGGCGTCCGAGAGCTGGAACGCCAGATCGGGGCCATATGCCGCCACATGGCAGCATTGGTTGCCCGCGGCTCGGCCCGAAAGCGGACGGTCCACGACACAGGCGTGGCCAAATACCTTGGGCCGGTCCTGTACGAAAGCGAAGTGGCACAGAGAACCAGCACCCCGGGTGTGGCTACTGGGCTGTTCTATACGCCCAGCGGTGGTGGCGTGCTGTTTGTCGAAGCCACCCGTTTCCCAGGAGAGGGCAGGCTCACCCTCACCGGACAAATCGGCGACATCATGAAAGAAAGCGCTCAGGCCGCACTGAGCCTTGTGCGCAGCCGGGCTGGAGAGCTCAAAATCGACCCCGAACAGCTTAGTAAGACCGATATCCACATACACGTGCCGGCCGGGGCGGTTCCCAAGGACGGGCCGTCCGCCGGTGTGGCCATGGTTACGGCCCTAACCAGTCTCCTGCTGGACAAATCGGTCCACCCGGATGTGGCCATGACCGGCGAGATTACGTTGCGAGGACTTGTCCTGCCAGTAGGCGGCCTCAAGCAGAAAATTTTGGCGGCAAAGACGGCAGGCATCCGCACCGTAATCCTGCCTCGGCGAAACCGCAAGGATATGGTCGACTTACCGCCGGATGTTAGGAAGGGCCTGGAGTTCGTCTTCGTCGGGCGGATCGAAGAGGCGCTCAAAATGGCTATGAACGACAAGCCCTCCATGCGACAAAAAACCAAAACTCAGCAGAGCCGTGCGACGCAATATGCGAGCAGAAAGTGAAAAACCTGGCCCTCCCCAGGTATGCCGTGGAGAAGAAACACCTTTTCTCCCCGTCGCTCGGCAAACGGAAAAAACGGCTCTTTTCTCGCTAATAGGCCATTGCTACGAACCTCGACAGTGCTATAATGCCTCATGTTCTTATGCGGCCGTTGG
The DNA here is from genome assembly GCA_013203365.1 of Planctomycetota bacterium. Classification (GTDB taxonomy): domain Bacteria; phylum Planctomycetota; class Phycisphaerae; order SM23-33; family FEN-1343; genus JABMQG01. The sequence continues at coordinate 1,666 of JABMQG010000232.1, forward strand.
CAATGTCGTTGCAGGCGGATAGCCTGTCAACGAACTGCAGGATCGGTTGAGCGTGGACTGTTTTTAGACGATTTCAAGGAGAAAGCTATGTCCAGTTTTTTGTTGCCGTCTAGCATGAAAGCTAAACGCCTGAACCTGGGTGGCTCAGGCGACCCCAAAGATAAAATGATGATCACAATTTTGGTTGTAATCATCATTGGGGCCGTTGTTGCTCTGGTCATGACCTTCATCGGCTCAGGCGATAGCAAGATCACCAGCGAGTACCATTTGCTGTGCGTAAACCCCAGCTGTGAGCATGAATGGACTTGGAGCCGCTCTAAGATGATTGAATTGCAGAAGGAAAAGGCTGCGACGGCGAAGCCGAAAGATGCACCGGCGGGCTTACGCATACTCTTTACGGAATTCCCTTCGTTTGAGTGCCCTCAGTGCGGGCAGAAGACCGGCTATAGAGCGGACCAATGCCCCAGCTGCGAGAAGTGGTACCTGCCGGCTGCGCTGAAAAACTCCCTCGCAATAGGCGCCCCGCCGATGGGCGGCGGCGGCGGCCAGAAATGCCCTCACTGCGGCGTAGACATCGGTCAGTGGCTGGCAGAACACCCCGAAAAGAAGTGATTCCGACGTGCAGATCAAGGTGAACGGACAACAACGCGCGCTCGACGAGCCAGCCACTCTTGCAGACCTGTTGTCAAAGTTGGGCTTGCAGCCGCACCGAGTGGCGGTGGAATGCAACAAAGTGCTCGTCAGACGCCGTTACTTAGAACAAACGACGCTGACCGACGGCGATGAGGTGGAAATCGTTACCCTCGTGGGGGGCGGGTAGCCATGGCCGACGATCAACTGCTGAGGATCGGCCCGTTCAAGTTCTCCAGCCGACTTTTCGTCGGCACCGGGAAATACGCCTCCTACGAGCTGATGGCTGAAGCACTGGCGGCGTCAGGCTGCCAGGTAGTCACGGTGGCCGTCCGGCGGGAGCGAATGGTCGACCGCGACGGGCGAAATATCCTCGACTTCATCGATTCGGATCGCTACACACTCTTGCCGAACACCGCAGGGTGCTTCAATGCCTCCGAGGCCCTGCGAACCGCCAGACTCGGCCGGGAACTTCTCGAAGGGCTCGGCAACACCGGCGCCGGGTGGGTCAAGCTCGAAGTCCTTGGCGACAAGAAAACCCTCCTGCCAGACCCAGTGGGAACGCTCGAAGCCCTCGAAGTGCTGGTCAAGGAGGACTTCGTCGTATTGTGCTACTCCAGTGACGATCCGGTCATGGCACGCCGACTCAAAGACGCCGGCGCGGCGTCGGTCATGCCGGCCGGAAGCCCCATCGGGTCAGGCCAAGGCGTGCTGAATCCTAGCAATATCAGGATTATTCTGGAATCGCTCACCGGTGACGACCGTGATTATCCCGTCATCGTTGACGCCGGCGTGGGAACACCTTCAGACGTGACGATCGCCATGGAACTCGGCGCCGCCGGCGTCCTCCTGAATACTGGCATCGCCGGCGCCGCCGACCCGGTGAAAATGGCACGGGCAATGAAACTCGCCATGGAGGCCGGTTACTGGGGCCGACGCGCCGGGCGAATCCCACGCAAGCTCTATGCTACTGCCAGTTCGCCTCTTACCGGCGTGATCGGCGCAGAGTAAGGCCAAAACAAAAACCCAAGCTTGATTTCTCAAGATGGCCGCATAGGGCCCTTCAAACGTCCAGCAAGGCCTCGCCTGTCCAATATACCAACTGTCCACAATGCCTCTCGGGCTCCTCAGGGCCGAACGTGCAGAATTTAAACCCCTCCCGACGGTTCGCTAATACGCTCAGCACCAAGCCGTTAACTTAACGCATATCTGCCAAGGAACTGTCACTCGCGTCTTGGGGTTTTGTGGTCTTCCAAGATTCATAAAATATCAATTCGTGCTGTCTTTGTGGCCAGCATGCTCAAACGGCTCGCGTCGTTGCGGACCCACCTTGCTGGCAATGTGTCCACATGCAAGTCCTGCACCCGCCGGCTTATTCGGGGCCGACGCCTGCATTGTTTAATAGATGCGGCTCAGTATTCTTATCGTCACCTTCTTTGGTTGCGGGGCGGGTAGCAAACGATTACCCGCGACACATTAGATCGAGAAGGAGGATCACCATGTCAAGTGTATCCGTTTACAAAAGGGCTCCGTGCGCAATTGCCATCAACAGGGCACCGTCCAACTTGATGTTGGTTCTGATAACCGTCCTGGCCCTGGGTGCGATAATGCCCCAAGCAGCGGCTGATACCTTCACCTGGGACGGCAACGGCGGCGCTCCGCCAAGCGGGGCATTTGGTGCCGCGGTTAACTGGAACCCCAACCAGGTGCCCGGCCTAAGTGATACCGCCCTATTCAACCTTGCAGCCACCTATGAGGTCTCGTACGCCTACAACCCCACGAACGCCGACCTGCTTTTCCAGAACGGCCAAGTCGCCTTCGTCAGCAGCGGAGCCAAACGGCTCTACTCGCTCAGTAACGACGCCTTGATCACCGGCGGCCAGATGAACCTAAACGGGCTGGACCTAACTGCCGCCGACGACCTTCTCGTGGACGGCGCAACTATGTTTGTCGACGCAGGTGCATTTGGTAGTAGCACCGCAACGTCATGGTCCTGCTCCGTCGGAGATTCGGGTACAGGCCAACTCACCGTCCAGAACGCCGGCCAGCTCGTGTCAGATCGATACGGGTTCATCGGCCGCAATGGCGGCGCCAACGGCACCGTCACTATAGACGGCCCAAGCGCCAGTTGGGTCAACAACGGCGATATCCGCATCGGCGAGCTAGGCACCGGCCTGCTGAATGTTCAAAACGGGGCCTCCGCTTCCAGCATCTAAGGCTACCTCGGCATCAATGCCGGCAGCCAGGGAACCGCAACCGTCACCGGTACCGGCTCCGGTTGGACTAACACGGGGCCGCTCTATATCGGCGGAGGAAGTGCCGCGCCAGGGGGCGCAGGAGAACTCAACGTCAGCGCCGGCGGTACCGTGAACGTGGGCACGCCACTCAGGCTCTGGGCAACCGGCACGATAAACCTAAGTGATGGCGGTACGATCACCGCCTACTCATTCGATAACTCCGCCGGCGGAACGTTCAATTTCTCCGGCGGAACGTTCATCGTCGGCGCCGGCGGGTATCTGCCGAAAGCCGGCACGTATGTCCTCGACGGGCCCGGAAACCCCACGTTACGCCTTACCAACGGCTCTTCAGCGAACTTCCCAGCAGACCTGCACGTCGGCCAGTCCAACACCGCCACGCTGCAAATCCAAAATAACGCCGACGTCACCAACACCTTAGGCCACATTGCCTCCACCGGCGGCTCGTATGGCACCGTCACCGTTGACGGCGCAGGGGCCACCTGGACCAACACCAATGTCCTATATGTCGGCCAGGGCGGCACCGCGGTACTCGATGTCCAAAACGGTGCAGCCGTGTCCAGTACCTCAGGCTTCATCGCCAGCAGCACAGGCTCCCAAGGCACCGCTACTGTCTCAGGTACTGGCTCCACCTGGACAAACAGCACCAGCATGTACGTGGGTTTGGCCGGCGTCGGGATGCTGAACATCCAAGATGGCGGAAACGTTTCAAATACCTTCGCCTTCGTCGGTGCCAACAGTAGCGCAACTGGCACTGTGACCGTTCAGGGGGCAGGCTCCTCTTGGACCAATACCATCGCCCTGTTCGTCGGAAACGACGGTGTCGGGTCGCTGAACATTCAAGCCGCGGCACAGGTGGCCAATACGGACGGCTACGTCGGCTACAACCTCGGCTCACAAGGCAACGTCATCGTGGACGGCGCCGGCTCCATCTGGGCAAACAGCACCAAGCTTTGGGTGGCCGATTCGGGAACCGGAACCCTTACCATCCAAAACGGCGGACAAGTCTCCAATACCGACGCTATTGTCGGCAACGCAACCGATTCCGATGGAACCGTCACAGTCACGGACCCCGGATCCAAGTGGGAACAGCAATACAACACCCTCACCATCGGCTATCTCGGCAAAGGCACTCTGAACATCTCCAACGCCGGATGGGTTCGCAACGGCACATGCTATGTTGCACGGGACGGCGGATCCGAAGGCGACGTGGTTGTGGACGGCCCAGGCAGCACGTGGAAAAGGTGGGACCTTGGCTC
>JABMQG010000233.1 GCA_013203365.1 Planctomycetota bacterium
GGCCTTGGACGTGATCGGGTACGACCCGGCATATGTATTCCTGATTCCGGGCGACCTGGATCTGGACGGTGACGTGGACATATTCGACTTCGCCATCTTCCAGATCAACTACGGTACCCAAGAGGGCATGGGGCCGAGGGACGGCGATCTCGACGGCGACAACGGCGTGGATATATTCGACTTCGCAATCTTTCAGACATACTACAAAAACAACCCAAGCGGGGGCGTTCCGGAACCAGGCAGCCTCGGCCTGCTGGTCATTGGGGCACTGGCGGCGCTGCGCCGCCGTCGGCCAGGCACCCTTGCGGCCAGGCGTGCTGAATGGGCCTGATGAATAAGATCAATGCGACAATGTTGGCCTGTCTCGTAGTGGCGGCCTTTGTAACCGCCGCCGCCCAACTCGCATATGCCCAGGGCGTGGCGATCGGGGCTAACTTCCACGCCAGCAATATCTCAGAGGCGGGTTTTTTACCGCCGGATACCATGGGTGCCGTCGGCGGCGAGCACGTGATGCTCTTTATCAACGGCCGGTACGAACTATACACGAAAAACCCGCCAATGTCCGGCATCGACGGCGTTCCGATCGCCGGCCAGGCCTCCAGCCTCAGCAGCTTCTGGACCGACACCGCCGGCGTCAGCGGTCTTCAGAGTTACGCATTCGACCCGCGTGTTACCTACGATCCGACCGCCAGGCGGTGGTACGCGGTCAGCGCAGACGGTAAGGCTTCGACGGCTAGCGGGTATCTGTTGGCAGTCTCGAAGACGGCAGACCCCACCGATGGTTGGAACGGCTTCCGCCTGCCCGCACAGCCAGTCTTGGGGTCGAACTGGGTCGATTTCCCCATGCTTGGCTTCGATGGCCAGTACGTGTATGTCTCGTCCGATAATTTCGGGCTCGGCGGGGCATACAGCAAGTATCCGCTTCACGCCTTCCCGAAGGCCGATCTGCTTGCCGACTCACCCACCATAGCCAACCGCCAGACGCTGCTGCTGGACTACAGCACCAACCAGGTGACCGCGGCGTTCGACGGCCTTGGGCCAGCCGACCAGCCGTACCACCTGTGGGAAGAAGGGGCTAACTCACTGACCTACGATACCGTCACTGAATCCGGCGGCATATTGGTCGGCTCCGTCGGGAGCGTCGCGATCGGCGAAACCTATTACGAGCCGTTGAAAAGCCGGCAGCCCGACGGGACGGCGGATTTGGAAATCGACAACAACCGGATCAGCTCCCGGCTGGTGAGAATAAACGGCTCGTATTGGGGCGTATACCCACGACGAACAGACGATCCGATCACTACCCGGCCGACATTTGTCCGCTGGTTCGAGATAGACGCCTCAACAATGGCGCTTAAGCAGGAAGGCACCATCACCCTGGCAGATCAGGACTTCAGTTATCCCTCTATTGCCGTCAGCGCCGCCGGCGACGTGACGGTCGGCTTCACGGCTTGCGGGCCGAACCCAGGGCAGTATCCCAGTGCCTATGCCGCCGTTGGCCGAACCGACGCCGAGGGCAACACCACGTTCGACACGCCTTTTCTCCTGCAAGCCGGCACCACCAGCTACCACCGCGACGACTCCAGCGCCAGAAACCGATGGGGCGACTACTCCAATACGGTCAACGACCCCGCCGATCCGAGAATATTCTGGACCTTTCAGGAATGGGCCAGCGGCTCGAACATCTGGTCGGTGCAGGCCACGGAGATAATCGCCTACGGCCCGGAAGAGGCATACTGGCGATGCGACTCCGACGGCCAATTCTCCGACGACGCCAACTGGTTAAACGGCTCCCACGCAACTAGCGGGCAGACCGCGGTGTTTTCCCGAACCGGCTGCGACTACACTGTAACGCTCGATGCCGACACCGCACTAAAGGCCGCTTCCATCCGCCAGGGCAATGTCACGTGGAACCTGGCCGGCCGGCAGTTGGCTCTTACCGAAGGCGCTGGCACGTCACTGGCCGTCAGCCAATTCCAGGGCAGCAGCGAACTGACAATCAGCAACGGCACGCTTGAATCGTCATCAGCGACCGTAGCCACCGGCGCCGGCTCCTCGGCTGAGGTTGTCCTGGCGGGGGCCGACTGGATAAACGCCGGCATTGTTACGCTCGGCGGTGTGGCCGGCCAACTCGGCGGTAACGGCGTCCTTCAACTGAACGCAGGCACCATGCAAACCGATACACTGCAAGTCGGCCTAAACTCCACCGTCCGTCTCAACGGCGCGGCCCTGACGGCAGAGGATATCCTCATCGGCGCAGAGGCCGGGGGGCCGGCAACATTGGATATTGCCGACGCCGCGTCAACCGTCACGGTCAGAAACCTGTTGAGCTTCGGCACTGGCGGGTCGGCTGTTGCCGTGGCCGGCAGCACGATACACATGGCTGGGGCCGACCTCGACAACCATAGCACCAACCCGACGGCACTGGCGGGTCTGGAAAACGTCAGGTTTATCTTTGATGACGCCGAAGGCGCCAGCTTCCTTACCATTGAAGTTGCCGGCGAAGACCGCGGGGCAGCACCGGCGGGCTGGCAGGAAAACTTCGCCGTCGCCGCACTGACACTCGGCGGGGCCGGCCCCGGCAGAATCCACCTTGTGGATACGTTCGACAATCTTCCGGAATCGCAGGCCGATGAGGCATTGTACGTGGGCGACCTGACGCTTGGGGCCGGGGCTGTCGTGTGCCTGGACGGGCTGAACCTGTACTATCTCAACGGCCACTCGCCAAAGCAGTTTTTCGTGGGTGATATCCAACTGGACGGCGACGTGAGTATCTTCGATTGGGCGGTTTTTCAAGTCAACTTCGGCACCGGCAGCGAAGCGACGTGGGCGGAAGGCGACTTCGACGGCGACGGCGATGTTGACGTCTTCGATTTCATCCCCTTTCAACAAGCCTACGGCAGCAGTTCAGCCGCGGCCAACCCCGTGCCAGAACCGGCCACTTTTGCCTTGCTACTGGCGGCCTGCCCGGCTGTCCTGAAAGGCCGACGGCATTGCCCTCGGCGCAGGAATTAGAGAAGTTTAAGAGTCAATAACAGAATGAGGGATAGAGTTCGTTTTGGTAATCCAGCCCCGGAGGAGCATAGGAGCCGTCGGGATGCGCGACGGATCAGTCGAACACATACCACTCGCGGTGCGTCTATCGCGGATAAGGCCTACCGCCGGTAGCAGCAGTTCTTGAACTTTCTTCCCGAACCGCACGGGCAAGAATCATTTCGACCGGGTATGCGTCGCTTATCTAAGGCGGACGCAGCCGAGACGGCTTCGGCGGGCCTTTTCTGGCCGGCCGTCGGAAACTCACCCCGCTTGAGGCCTTCGGCAATGCGTTCCAGCCCCGGCAGTGCATGCCGGAAGAACATCTTGTAGCCCTTGCAGAAGTGATTCGTCCTGGCTGGGTCCATGCCGATCGGCATGTGATGCTTCGGACAGCCGCCGTTGCAGAACCGCAGGAACTCGCAATCCCGGCAGGCTGAGGGCAGCTCGGTCTTCAGGGCGGCGAATTCCGCCAGACGGGCCTGCAGCAGCAGCTCTTCGAGCGGCTCATGCATAATGTTACCGATCAGCCACTGCCGGTAGACGAAGTGGTCGCACGCGTAGAGATCGCCGTTGAACTCCAGGACGTGGGCGTTGGCGCAGCGTGGGCTGTAGCAGCACAGGGATGAGCTATCGTAAACAAGCTGGTGCAGCACGTTGTCGATCAGACGCTCCGAGACCCTACCGGCGTCGCGGGCCAGCCATTGGTCGAAAACCTCGATCATGAACCGCCCGAACTGCTCGGCGGTGCAGGAATACCCGATGGGCCGGCTGGCGGCGTCGCGTTCGATGATCGGAATGAATTGAACGTAGCAGATGCCGCGATTCACGAAGTAGCGGTATATGTCGCCGGCGTGTGCGATATTGGCACTGTTTAGGGTCGCCAGCACGTTGAACTCGACGTGATGTTTCCGCAGCAGCTCCAGGCCCGCCCACGCGCGGTGAAACGTCGGCCCGCCGGTCCGATCGCGCCGGAAGGCGTCGTGCCATTGCGGCGGTCCGTCAAGGCTGATGCCGACGAGGAAGTTGTACTCGGCGAACATCTCGCACCACTCATCGTCGATCAGCACGCCGTTGGTCTGCATCGCGTTGCCCACAACCTGGCCGGGCCGGGCGAACTGTTTCTGAAACGCCACAGCCTTTCGGAAAAAGTCCTTGCCCCGCAGCAGCGGCTCTCCGCCCTGCCAGCCGAACTCCGTCCGGACCGGCATCGCGGACAAGTATTGCCTGGTGTAACTTTCGAGGACCTCCTCAGTCATCCAGGGTCGGCTGACTTGCCCATACAGCTCGCGAGGCTTTGCCGTGTAGTAGCAGTATGTGCAGTCCAGGTTGCACAGGCCGGAGACCGGTTTGGCCATGATATTGAACGGGCGAATCTCTGCCACGACTAAAAGGTAGCAAAGCGGTCGCCGAAGGTGCAGGAGAAAATGGCGCCGCGGAGGATACATGGCGGCTGGAGATAAGCTGCCGGGCTAATCGCGCGGGGCTATGTTGTCGATCAGGGCGCCGATTAGCACGATCAGGCCGCGTAACGGGCCGGAGTGTTTATCGCGAAGGAGATTCGACGCTGGCTGGAACGGGCATCGGTTGGTACGCTGTTCATCCAGAAGGCTGGGCCCTGGGAGAAAGGATGACTTCCTCCCCGTTAATTAGTCCGGGTTTTGTGGGAGAATCCTTACCGGCTTGAGGCCGGAAGAGATTATCGGATGAAGTCGAGGCATAGTCCCTAGCAGGGGGTCATGATCTCCCTGAGACAACCGGGGTCGAAGATGAATGTGCTGCTTATCACCGCTGACCAGATGCGGAAGGACCACCTGGGATGCTATGGTAATCCATTGATTCGGACACCGAATCTGGACAGGCTAGCGGCTGAGGGGGTCTGCCTTAACCGGGCCTACGTCTCCAACCCGCTCTGCATGCCCAATCGGTCAACTATCGCCACTGGTCGGCTCCCACGCAACCACCGATGCTGGTCCAATGGTATCGCTCTACCACTCTCGGAGCCGACCGTTGCCGACATTGTCAACGGGCGTGGCTATCACACGGCCCTGCTGGGCAAAGGGCACCTTTCCTGCTTCGGTGCCGAGGACCAGAGCTTCGATATCGACTTCGACAGCCGTTGTTCGTGGCTCACTGGTCGTCGCAACACCGGCTGGACTGGTCCATACTACGGGTTTTCCGAGTGCCAGCTGGCCATCGGACACGGCGACAACGTCCTGCAGTACGGCCATTACGGCGCCTGGCTGGAGCGGAATTTTCCCGGAGCCGCCAAGCAGGCGATAGGCAACCATATCGCTTCGCCCACTGGTGCGGCTCAGTGCTTCACGCTGGACTTACCCGTCGAGGCCCACAGCAGCACCTGGGTAGGTGACATCGGCTGCGATTACCTCCAAGCCAGGGCCAGTGATGGTAAGCCTTTCCTCTGCTGGCTGAGCTTTCCCGATCCGCACCACCCTTTCTGCCCGCCCCGGCCGTTTGACACGATGTATGCCCCAGATGCGGTTGCGATGCCTCGTTTTGGATTGGAGGCACTGGCCGACCGGCCCGAGCACTTCCGCCAGGCCTACCAAGGCGGACAAGAGTGGGAAGGTATGGGTGAGAACGATTTCTGCAATGACATCAGCGAGCCGCAGATGCGAGAGATAATCGCTCGGACCTACGGCATGATCACGTTGATGGACCAGAACATCGGGCGCGTCCTGCAGGTGCTGCGTCAGACCGGCCTGGAGGACGAGACCGTGGTGATCTTTACGTCCGACCACGGCGACCTTATGGGCGACTGTGGGTTGCTCTGGAAGGGCCCATTTCTGCTGGAAGGCCTGATCAACGTGCCAATGATCTGGCGCGTGCCTGGCGCGACTGGCGGTGTCCGCTGCGACGGGCTGTTTAGTTCCTGCGACATTGCCCCCACGATTCTTGATCTCTTAGGTGTTAACCTGCTGGGGGCGATGGATGGCGTAGCACAGGGCGAACTCGTCCGCGGCGGTCCGGGCAAACGACGGGCAACAGTAGTTGAGTTCAAGAGCATGTACCGTCGCGAGCTGAATCTTCGGAGCATCATCACCGCCGCCCGAAAACTGACTCACTACGCAGGACTAGCCTGTGGTGAGCTATACGACATGACGGCCGATGTGCCCGAAGCCCATAACCTCTACGAAAACGCAGCGTTCGCTGCCGACCGTGCAGTCTTGGAGCGGATGCTCCTTGACCTGGAGATCGCGAGCGAAGACGGGTTACTTCAACCCACCAGCCACGCCTGAGCGGCGTCATCATCGTTGAGAGAGCGGGGGGACGCAATCAATCCTGTTTGGCACTCGGATTGTAGCGAATAGGGGTAGGCATTGAAGACGGCGGTCAAATGGATTGGCTTGCTTGGCGTCCTCACAGTGCCCTTTTGTTGGCTCCTCCAGTACATCCATGCCATGGGCTTTACACTCAGGCGCATCTGGGGCTTAGTTTATGGGCTGGGTGGTTACATGGCAGTCCTGGGATTCCTGTACTGGGCCATGCGGAAGCAGAAAGGAGTAAGGTGGCAACCGAACTCCACAGACACGGAACGATAAGCCGAAGAAAAACACTTGCAGAACCGTTGGTGTGACAGATAACCATGGAGCAGCGGCCCGCGGCGGTCTCGGGCGAGAGTCGTATGGAAATCACGGTTATGAAGTAAGAAAATACCGACGATTTAAGAAATGACACTGTGCGGACAAGCTGATATAGAAGAATCGAGAGAGATTATAACAGAAGAGAGATTATAACAGAGGAGAATTGAAGATGGCAAGAAAGATCGATCAGGAAGCATACAAGGACGCTTGGTTACACATGGGTGGTTTAGAAGAGAGGGGAGGCAACACGGCGCCGCCAATTGTTTCTCTGTCTTCGAACTGGGAGCTGTTTATTGACAAGGCCATTTTGAATGACATTCTTCCGCGGATGCACAACGTAAAACAGACGCTTCATCAGCCGGTGAAGTATGAGGGCAATCCGATTTTCGTGCCTGAGATGCCGTGGGAGGGTACGAAGTGCCCTGAAGGTTCCTACCCCCACGATTTCGGTTTTTACGGAGGAACACTCTACGATAACGAAGAAAAGATTTTCAAGATGTGGTACACCGGGGTTGTAGAAGGGATACAGTGCAACTGGGTCATGTGTTATGCCACATCTGATGATGGAATACACTGGAAGCGGCCTAATCTGGGCATAGTTGAATACAAGGGTTCTAAAGAGAACAATATTTGCTTTGAGTCTCTTGACGAGGAAGCTCGGCAGAGGGGGGTTGCCAGAGGAGTGGTCCTTATAGAGCATCATTTTAACGGCGTTATCAAGGACCTAGATGAGTCGGATCCTGCTCGACGTTACAAGACCGTGAGTTTGCAGGCGTCCTGTCGCGATCCGGAGACTGGCGAGAAGTCCCCGACGCCTGTGACAGGTTTATATACCTGTGTCTCTCCGGACGGTATTCACTGGACCACGAACAAGGAGCCGGCTTTCTTTGAGGAGGGCTTCGAATTCGGGGTCTACGACGTGGACATATTATGGTATAACCAAAAACGCAAGAAATATGCGGTGTTAGTGAGGGGTTTGATCTACCGGCCTGATGGCACAGGCGACCAGGGGCCCGTAATGCGGATGCAGCAGATCGTCGAAAGTGATGACTTTGAACACTGGACTACGCCTGTGATTGCATTAAAACCAGACGATCAGGACCCGGATGACATGCAAGTCTACGGCATGAATGCATTTGACTATGAGAATATGTATTTGGGTCTGGTCTTAACTTTCCATGCTAATGACGATCGCAGAAACATCGATGTTCAGCTTGCCTCAAGCCGTAACGGACGGGTCTGGTGGCGTGCCGGCAACAGGCAAACCTTCATCCCGTTGGGTGAGTCGCATAGTTGGGACAGCGGCGAGGTATGGGCGTACCGTCAGCCCGTTGAGGTGGGAGATGAACTATGGTTCTATTACATTGGTATCCCCGGTCCTCGGTCCCACGTGCCACTGCTGCCCGGTGAGCCTCCAAGGACAAGCGGCAGCCTGGGCCTGGCGAAACTTAAAAAGGGACGTTTTGTTTCCATGGACGCCGGAGATGAAGAAGGCTGGCTGCTTACCAAGCCCCTTAAGTTAAAGGGTAAGACCCTGCATCTTAATGCGAACGCCGGCAAAGGCGATATCCTCGTAGAAATTCTGGAGTTGAAAGAGCGGCAGATAGAAAGTTCTGAATATCAATGGGCTAAAGGTCTGGGGACTACGGTTCCCGGGTATTCCCGGCATGACTGCAACACGATGACCGTTGACAGTCTGGACCATGTAGTCACCTGGCGGGGCGATTCTGACATCAGCCGCGTGGGAGATAGGGAAGTGATGCTGAGATTCATCCTTCGAAACGCCGAACTCTACGGATTCAAGATATGTTGAAACAAACGACTCTCGGTTATCGAGAAAGCAAGGAGCATTTCGAGTTCCGATGAGTTCTGGGGACACTATACTTATCTCTTGAATCAGGCGGAGAACTTCGTTATTCTGCGTGGTCACGGGCTGGATTGTGCGAGTAGCGGCTGCGGGGTATCCGCATCATGTTAACCAGCGCGGCAATCGGCGGGAGCAGACATCCTTCTGTGATGACTACTACCGGGCGTATCTGTCGCTGATGGCCCACTGGTGCGGGCGGGGCCGAGTGGCGATCTGGGCGTATTGCCGGAGGCCGAACCACGTGCATCTGGTGGCTGTCCAGAGCGACCCTGAAGCCAGGCCCGAAGCGGAAGCGGAAGCGGAAGGGAGTTATGTAAGATGTCACCCGAACTCGCCAGTTACGTTTGAGTTGCGCTGTTGCATTCAAGTATACCATTCTGTAGAATTAGTAGCCGTAGCACGTCCAGACGCATTGGGCGCTGGCAAGACCGCCAGAGAAAGAGGCAGGTTCATGAAAACAAAATCAATTCTTGTGTTGGTAATAGTGGCCACAACATTTACGCTCAGCCTAAGTCTATTGGCAAATGCAGACCCAAATTCAAAAGCCACTACCCAAGCAAGCACACAACCTGCTGAGCCATCGTCGCCAGAAATAATTACCGAAGAAGTGAAAGACCCCGATGCCAGATTATTAAAGGCAATAGAAGATTTTGACCTAGACGCTGTAAAGTCCGCTTTGGAAGCAGGGGCTAATCCGAACAGGGTTTCGAATACAAGAAATCCATTCACCCCCATAGGGTATTGTCTTTTATTTAGTGATGGACATCATGAGGACGAGTGTTTGAAAGTATTACACATACTGTTTGGTGCAGGCGCCAAATATCGGCCTCAATACGATAATGAATTTCTAATTTCCCCTTGCTCAAGCGGTTACCCCAAAGTAGTTGCTTTTCTTTTAGACAAAGGAGTGGACCCAAACACAAAGATTGATGGAGTATCTCTCGTCGAATTTGCGGAATGCGAGGGAAAAGATGAGGTTGTGTCTGTATTGATTAAACATGGAGCTTCACCCATTTCACGTCTTGAAGCCGCACAATTGCGGTTGGTACAATGTGCGTCAGATGGTGATTATCTTGGAGTCAAAAACGCCATAGACAAAGGGGCTTCTGTTCATGGCAGAAGTAAAATATCAGATGAAACGGCCTTGACAGCTGCTGCTGCGAGTCTGTTTCCATCCGGGGAAATGTGCGCTATCGTAGATTATTTGCTCGCCAAGGGTGCAAATCCCGATGAGCAAGGTAAGCAGTGGGGAACGCCATTGAATGCCTTGATGTTCAATTCAAGCAGTTGTTTACAAGACAAATATTCAAATAGTCCACGCCTACAGAGTGAACGAACTGCTGCTATTGCGATGTTCGATATATTATTAAAAGCCGGTGCACATGTATCTGCTCGCAATAAAGAGGGGAAGACCCCATTGCATATTGCGGCAAGATGGAACAACTACCTTTTAGCTAAAAAGCTTATTGAGGCCGGAACTAAACTTATGGATAGGGACGACTCTGGCAAAACTCCACTTGATTATGCCGAATCAGCAGAAATGATAAAACTGTTGAAAAGTGCAGGCGCCAAGGAAGAATAATTCCATTCGATAAAAAGTGGGTTAGGAATGCTCTGTAGAAAACCCTAATATTTTGTTTGTAAATGACTTGTGCGATCGGGTCTGAGGTGCTAGATGATGGACCATGAGCACAACCAGCAAGTCTCCACGGAAGGTCGCGCTGGTAGCGCTGGAAGTCGGCAAGGAAGCCCTGCTTGCCTACTGCCATCGCTTCAGCTCGAAGATCTTCACCCAACACCAATCTGTTCGCCCACCTGGTGCTGAAGGAGTTCTTCAAGGCCGACTACCGCGGTATCATGGGCATCCTGCTCGACACGCCCAGTCTGTGCGACACCCTCGGCCTCAAGAGGGTTCCGCACTGGACCACGCGCCAGAAGGCATCGCAGCGTCTGCTGTGCAACGCGGCGGCTGGGCTCCGCCGTCAACGCCCGCACCTAATGGTCCCAGTGTCGCGATCTGATGCTCAAGGCCATCGCCCACAACGTCCTCATTTTCTATGCGCCGCCCGAACCGTCATTGCTGGCGGCGTGAGGGGTTTTCTACAGAGCATTCCTGCCCCCTTTTCTCTATCACCCTGCATCATGACGATCTACGCAGGCCGGGGCCGCGTGATCTGCTCCAAGACCAAGAACGTCTTGCGGATTGTTTCCAACTCATCCGCTATCGACAAGGGCTTGCCATGAACGGCATCGTCGCCCAGTTCCTTGACCTTCATTGCGTAGCCCTTCGCATCTGCGTCAAGCAAATGGGAAGTCGTTGCCTCCTTGATTCGCCCTTTCAGCCCTCTTTTTTTGAAGCCAGCGTCTTCCAAGGCGACGTCAATGGCACTTCGGCAGAACACGATGCAGGGAACGTCAAGCCCCAGTGCGAAGCACTCAGTGACTTGTCTGAGGAAATCGCGGGTGCGTTCAGTCGGGTTGGGCGGAAAATCCAGGGCGAAAAGCAGAAGAAGGCGAGTAGCGGACTTCCGCGAGCGTTCGACCGCATCACGCATGGATTTCGTGAGGAGCAGATCCCAGACGACCTTGAGTTTCGAGTCGTCGTCAGGACGTGTGTCACACGCCATTTCTCTGAAGGCGGTCAGGAAACCATCGGGGGACAGGCCCTTCTTCTTGAGGGTGGATGCCAGCGCCTCGACATGGCACTCGATTTGGTGTTTGAACTGCTTTAACTCAGGTTCGACCAAGGCGCACTCGCCAGGTTGGGCATGGACCAGTTCCTTCGCTGCCTTAAGAACATGGTCGGCAAATCGCTTGGCTTGCTCGAAGATTGCCGTAGAAATTTCAGGATCGGTTGGGCCGCCGCTGGCATACCAGTGCTTCATGTCCTGTTCGTAATTGTCGATGCACGTTTCGACCTGCACATCAAGGTCGAACTGGTAGTTCCCCTTGCGTGGGTCAGATTGGTCAGACATGTGTGCTCCTCTTAGTTTGTCCCCATGCGTTTGACAGTTTCCAGCCTGGAATAAGGTGGAACTGTCGTCATGGGTAACATTCCAGCTGCTGTTGCGGAGGGAGCCCAAATGGCGACCGGAGCAACAGCAGTACACGCAGCGACGGAACGCTCGTTGCCTGTCTCGATTTTATCTCGCCTTGCCGATCGCACAAGAAGCTTTTTGCCCGCCCATGAGGCCACCACCAGTTCGTACACGCTGGCCGTGAGTGACATTTTTCTCTGGCGCGATGCTACTCCTTTGTTTACAGTGGCTTACAGCAATACTGCCTCAAGGAGTTAAGTCATGGAAGACCAAAGGATTACGACAGCGGAGTTGGACGCAGCATTGGAGGGCAAGTACGATGCGCTCAAGCAGAAGATTTGCCAGGCCATTAACAAGGCCAAGGGCGGTCGGATCATCGCTGACAGTGAGGAGCCGGTGCGAGACGCCTGTGCGGTATTCAGACAACAGGCATATCAGAAGGCCATTGACCTCCTGAGCAAGCGGATGGCTCAGGAGGATTTTTCCCCCTCGGCACAGCGAGCCCAACCACAAGTGGAAGAATAAGGGCAGGCAAAAGACCACGCACACAACGATCAACGGCCGGCTCGAACTGGAGCGGACCATCTACTGGAACAAGGAGCGGGGCGCGGTGGCTCCGCTGGATGACCTGCTGGGCATCGTCGGCGAGAGCTACAGTCCAGGCGTTCGCGAGATGGCCTGCCGCTTGAGTCTCAACGCGGCGTTCGTACCGACCTGCGAGAACTTGGCACGGACGGCCCAGTTGTCGATCAGCCA
>JABMQG010000234.1 GCA_013203365.1 Planctomycetota bacterium
ATTGGATCATCTCCCGCAAGTATGCTAAGGGATGACCAGCCGAGTGTCGATAGGCGGCGTTAGGGTAGATGAGCCTTTGCGAAAAGGACTGAGGAGAAGTGAAATCGAGACCGTATTGCGAGTGGCTGAATGCGGGTTTCCTGGTGAGAGGTGATCACTTCGGCTAGGCGGGTGGCGCCGCCGTCAGGCGTTCGCTACGACTGGGGCATTGACTGGTCCAGTTCCGCCGTCTCCGGCACTGCCGTGGCGGAGGCGATTGCGGCCCCGAACGATTCCAACAGCTTCGAGTCCGGAATATCGAGAAGAGAAACCTGTATAGTCTTGATTATGGGGCCATCTTCCAGCGTACCCCGTGGTGAAAATGGCTTGGTGGCGGCGATTCGCCTTCACGGACTAAAAAACGGGAAAAATGTTTGAATTCTCACGAGATATGCTTATTATATGGTATAAAGCACGTCATAAGGCATGTCGAACGTGTTAATCGGGCAGTTCTTCTTGGTTTAGTCCACCAGGGCTTACATCAAAGGAGGTGTACCATGAATCGTTGTTCTTTGGTTTTGATTTGTGCCGTCATCGTTGTATCAGTGGTAGGATCGGCGCCGGGGATAACGTTGCCGGTGTTTTCTCTGGACGACAACCCGGCCGTGCCAGTCACTTCCCCGCCGGGTTGGATTCCCGGTTTCGGGGCCGAAGACCCCTTTGGTCTCGGTTTGGTTCCACCCCCGGGTTTCGCTCCGTCGCCGACGCTGGGTGCCATACCGGCCATGGACGCGGACATACTGACCCCAATCGGGGCCGCTCCCTGGCCGATGGTTAACGTGGGGATGTCGCCTTTGTGGAACGGGCGGATCGGCTACGTCAACGCCGTGGCCGACGACGCCAACGTCAAACCTAGGAAGGCAAAGACTGTGCTCTTGGGCTTCAGCGTCGATCGGGTGACGGTAGGCCAGGCGGGTACGGCGGTGGATTGGCAGGCAAATCTGAACCAGCAGCCTGGTGATATCTTCCGCACTACAAGTAGCTTTCTACACCCGATCAACTTCGTTGGACTGGGTTGCCCAGTGCCAGGATACGCTGGGCTGCTACCCTCGGCGGGTATCGGCGGAGGCAACATGCTGTTCTTCGACGAGTCGCAATTGTTGCTGACCGCAGGCAACGGCGTGGGCATGCAAGTCGGACCAAATGTTATGTGCCCGCCAGTTGACATATTTACGCACGACAACGTCGATGCCGTCAATTGGCAGACGCTCGATAAGAGTGGGGACTTTGTCACAGACAAGTGGCAGTATTTCTCGGTGGCGCCCGACGAGCGGGTGGTTAGCGGCTTCGGCCCGGCCGACATCTACGTCACGCCCCCGGGTGTCCCTTCCGGTCGGATCATTTATGTTTGCCGCCGGCAATCAGATGGGCCTGTACGACTTTGCGTGGGAGTACGAGGACGACATCGACGGTCTGGTCGTTTGGGAAGAGCACGCTGTGGCGGGTGGCATGGGTATTGCCGACCCCATGATTGATTATGCCCTGTTCAGTTTATCCCCCGGTTCACCCAGCCTGATGCAGTATGGCCTGAGCCCGTCGGACATCTTCTTCACCGACTTCAGTGGATGCTTCTGGCTCTACGCCTTAGGATCTGACCTGGGGCTGTTGAGCGATCCAGGGGCAAATTTGGGGGACAACGTTGATGCGCTGGAGGTCCTTATTTACGGCGACCTCGACCTGGACGGGGACGTGGATATCTTCGACTGGGCCCTCTTTCAGCCCAACTACGGCACGCCTTTCGGCGCCACCTGGCAACAAGGTGATCTCGATGGAGATGGCGATGTCGACATTTTCGACTTTGCCCTCTTCCAGCCGGCCTTCAAAACCGGTACCGGACCGGAACCTATCCCCGAACCGATGACGATCTGGCTGATGACTGCGGCAGCAACGTCCCTGCTGCGACGCAAGCGGC
Source organism: Planctomycetota bacterium (assembly GCA_013203365.1). Taxonomy (GTDB): domain Bacteria; phylum Planctomycetota; class Phycisphaerae; order SM23-33; family FEN-1343; genus JABMQG01. Next base: position 1,952 of record JABMQG010000234.1, read on the forward strand.
TGGCGGCATAAGCCACCACGAAGACTAGGCTGCGAATTAGAGCATTTTATTAAGTTTGTCTGGCGAGGCGGCGCCGTCACTTCGTTCCGACACTTCGGCTTGCGGCCAAACTGGACTTGCTACGTCAGGCCTCCTCGGTAACCCACAAGGCCTTGCCGAGGAGGCCTTCCTTGCCAGCCGAGGCGACGAGGTGCCTTGGGAGCGACGCATTATTGTTGTTAGGGACTCTCAGTCTCCGGGGATATGGGTCCACATGCCCTTGACCCCCGGTTCGGCATACTGCATCTGACCCGTGCCGATGGTCTCCTCCACGGTCAGCGAGTCGGCGTGCCCATCGCAGAAAACCATGTTGGCCTTGCCAATATGCTTGCTTTGCCATTCGGTCTCGTACGGAAACGCTTCGAGTCCCCAAGGGTTGCCGCTACGGGCCATCGCCTTGATCGGGGCGGGTTGTGCAGCATTACAGGAATTGAACCAGCCGAACTTTCGGTAGCTTTCGATAACCAGGATGGTACCAGCCGGGTCTATCCAATCCGAAGTCTTTAGAGGAGGATAGGAAACCTTAGTAGTATTGTCATAAGGGTCTTCTCTCCAACTGGCCCCGATCCACTTTAGCTTCGAAGACCCGGGAGCCTGCCCTACCATGGTGTTCATGCCGAAATGTCCGGCCGACCTTTTTATCACTTCTTCTGGTGCCCCCGCATCATAGTAGTCGTTCGGGGGTGCAGTTCGTCGCCAAGGCCCCAAAGGGCACTGCGCCAGGTTCGGCTCGCCTCCCACAGCCCAGCCGGAGGTGTAATTGCCGGTCTGATTCATAATGATCTCTTCGAAGGTCAGTCCGCCTTCGGGGTAGGTATGATTAATGGCATTAGGATAAGGATGTTGGGGACCAAGCCAGCCGCTCTGCCTGATGCTTAGC
>JABMQG010000235.1 GCA_013203365.1 Planctomycetota bacterium
ACCTTTCACGCTCGGCAGCGGCCATCGACGGGGATATTCGCACCGCGGCTGTCAGCTACCGAAACTACACCGGAGACGCCATCACCATCGACCTGAACAAGACGTGCCTGTTTCAGACCATCATTATATATCACGGGACAAACGAATTCGGCTTCGCACATACCGTGGAAGTGGCCGTCGGCTCGGACATCAGTGCTTTTCAAACCGTCTACATTACATTAGGTACAAGGAAGGTAACCGTGGTGTCGTTGCCTAAGCCGGTGCTGGGGAGATACCTACGGCTGCGGGCGGTTCGTGCCGGGCGAGAACCATGGTCTCTGGCGGAGGTTTATCTGCAGTAGATCCACCCACGGGTAAACATCAAGACAGACCCAATTCCGGCGAGTCCTTGTGAACTATTCGATCTGTGCTATTGGGGTTGCCTTCACACCCAGGATGGGGTATTCCTGGCGCCGAGGTCTATATGTCATCCACATTGCAGAGTTCCGCACGGCTTCGCCGGCTTCGGCTGATCAATCCGCGCAGCCGACTGAGCACGATCGCCATGCCCGAGATCATCCGAAAGATGACCTTCTCCCGCAAAGCCGTCTTCATGCCGTTGAACCTGGCGATATGCGCGGCAGTAGCCCCCGACGGGTGGAACGTGGAAATCGTAGACGAGAACGTCACCAACGTACCGCACCAGCCTGACGCCACTGGGGTCGACGCCGTTGGAATCGGCGCAATGACCACACAGGCCCGACGGGCATATGAATTGGCAGACGCGTACCGCCAATTGGGCGTTAAGGTGATTCTCGGCGGCATACACCCGTCGGCCTTGCCTCAAGAGGCCGCCCTGCACGCTGACATCGTCTGCAAGGGTGACGCCGAGGCCACACTGCCCCGTGCCCTGGCCGACCTGGCGGCTGGGACCGAAAAGGCCATCTACGATTGGCAGGACAACCCCGATGCTCCAATCGCAACGCCGCGAAAAGACCTGTTGAACGCCAGCGACTATCTAGTGTTCAACCCCATCCAGACGACCCGCGGGTGCCCTCACGGCTGCGCTTTCTGCACTACGCCTGCCATCTTCGGCCGAAAGTTCCGCAGGCGGGCGATCAGCGACATCGTCGAGGAAATTCGCTCAGCAAAGGCCAATTTCAATTCACGGCTGTTCATCTTCAGCGACGACGACTTGGCCGGCAGTCACCGCTGGGCCCGGGAGCTGTGCGAGGCCATCCGGCCGCTTGGCATCCGTTGGGCCGGGCAGTGCGATATCCTGATAAGCGACTCGGAACCTCTGCTGGCCGCCATGCGAGACAGCGGCTGCATCGGGCTGATACTGGGGCTGGAAAGCCCGAAAGCCGATGCGCTCGCCTGGGCCGGAAAACGATACGTTCGTGCCGAGGAATACCTCACCCGCATCGCCAAGATACAAAGCTACGGCATAAGTCTCTGGGGCAGCTTCATCTTTGGCTTCGACACCGACGACTGGCGTGACTGCATGAAAGCCGTGCGATTCGCACAGCGGGCCCAACTGTGCATGAGCTGCTACCCCATCCTGACGCCTTACCCCGGAACAGCACTTTTTGAGCAATATCGGCGGGAAGACCGGCTGCTGACAACGGACTGGGACCAGTACAACGGCGCGACGGTTGTTTTCCAGCCTAAGCGGATGACCTCCGAGCACCTTCGGCATGCCCAAATGGCGGCCTTCCACGAGTTCTACTCACTCCGTTCGGCCCTGCAGCGCCTGAAGGCCTGGCCGTTCAAGCGTAACAGTTGGCTGGCGAACCTGGCCATCTATCGTGGGATGAAATACTATTATGACAAGCGCCGTCGACCGCTGCCCAGGTTCGCCGATTTCACCGTCAGCGACGCCGACGCCCGAATCGCCGCCTCGCTCGGTGATCCAACGCCGACCCCACACCGGCAGGTGGCATGGGCACCCTTGACAGAGACGATCAAGCAATGAGGTTCGAATCATGTCTGAGGTAAGCCAAGACAGCAACGCCGCCAGTTGCCCGCCTGCCAACGATTCTCCACGCGGGCTGGAACCGTGGTTCGTCTGCACCGTGTGCGCCCTGTTGTTGACGATTATCGCCGCCCTGACGGGCCTATCGCTTCGTTTTCACAGGCAGACACGGCTGGCTGAGGCCCGGCTCAGCGAGGTGCTGACGGAACTGGGAAAAAAGGAAACGGCCGTACAAGTCCTAGGTGAGGGCGCTGCCCGGTTGCTGCCCCGCCTGGCCACAGACAAGTTGCCCCGCACCGAGGGGACGCTCGATGGCCAAACCGTCACAATACTTCACCTAAGCAATGTAATGGGCCGGGCAATAGGTCTGCAGAGCGGCGATTTGCTTCGCGTGCTGCCTTCCACGCCAACCACAGTGCCGGCGACATGGCCAGGGGTGTCGCAGCCTTGACAAACATCGACCAATTTGCTGACTATTACGGTTCGCGCCGGCGTGCGAACCTGTAGAATTACATCCTATGGCCAAGCGTCTCGTCATCATCACACTCGCCGCCAAGTGCCGGATATTGTTCGGTGCGGCAACCATTCTTATCATCGGCGCGGCCTTGGTGGTTCCGTGGATGTACATAGAGGCCCTTGCCAACGAAAGGATTCTCCGAGCAGGCGAGGAAATAACCCGGCTATACCTCAATGAATGGACGGCCAAACATGGTCAGAAAGACCAGCCAATCAAGGACGTCGTTCAGTTGTTCCTGGCAGATGACAGTTCCGCCGTGCGTTGGGGCCCGAAGTTTATCACCCCCAAGGGCATCGAGGTGCTGGACCCGTCCGACGAGCGATACGCCTATGCCCGCCAGGCACTGAAAAGCTTCCGGCGTAATCCTGGCAATGTGTTCGTGCGGGAATCGCACCCTGACCAGGGCAGGGGCATCCATCACATTTATCGCCCGGTTCTGGTGGGGCCCTCATGCCGGCAGCCCGCTTGTCACGACGCCTCGGTCGATCCACCCTTGCAGTTCAAGCTCAACGATCTGGCTGGCGTTATTGTGGCCGATCTGCCGGACGAACAGGCGGGGGGGAGCCTAATGATCGGCCGGGTGGTGATTATCACTGCCGGCGTGCTGGCGTTTCTGCTGGCGACGCTGACGTTCTATTTCATCACCCAGCGGCTGATTCTTTCTCCCGTCCGCAAGCTGAAGGGCGTCGCCGACAAAGTCGCCGAGGGTGACATGAGCGTGCGCAGCGGAATCAAAACCGGCGACGAGTTCGAGCAGCTCGGCCACAGCTTCGACGAAATGCTCCAAGCGATCACAAAGACCCAGGACCAGCTTCGCACAGCAAATCGCGCGCTGGATCTGAAGCTCAATGAATTGGCCGAGTCCAATTTGGCGCTGTTCGAGGCTAACCGCTTGAAAAGCGAGTTCCTCACCAACGTCTCGCATGAGCTGCGCACGCCGTTGAACAGCATTATCGGCTTTGCCGATCTGCTCGAGGAAATGGGAGACGACCGGGTGAAGCGCTACGCGGGGAATATTCTCACCCCCGCCCGTATGTTGCTGCGAATCATCAACGACCTGCTGGACCTCGCTCGGATCGAGGCAGGCAAGGTGAAGTTGACCGTCACCCAGGTTTCCATAGCCGACGTTTGTGAAACACTGGTGTCACTCGTCACGCCGCAGGCCCAAAAGAAAAACCTGAACCTGACACTGTCGCTGGGCGAGAATCTGCCCATCATCGAGACCGACGCCGGCAAAGTGCAGCAGATCCTCTACAACCTCCTGAGCAACGCCATAAAGTTCACCCCCGCCGGCGGGGATGTTTCCCTCTCGGCCAATATCAACCAGCGAGACCACACCATAGCCGTTTGCGTCGCGGACACAGGCCCGGGAATCAGCGAAGCCAATCAAGCCCATATTTTCGAGCAGTTCTATCAGGCCGACCCATCCGTTACCCGGGAACACGGAGGGGCCGGGCTCGGCCTGACCATTGCCAAGGACCTTGCCGGCCTGCTCGGCGGCCGACTGACACTCCAGAGCGAATCAGGAAAGGGTGCCGCCTTTACACTCCTCCTGCCCCACCAACTACCCGAGAAACAGAACCTGACCGTCGAGAATCCCTGATCGAGAACCAACTGTTTTTTGACCGCCAGCACACCGTTATTGACATTCGCATTGCAAAAGTAACTATGCAGGTACGAGTTAGTACGTAATTGCGGGGCAATGCGCAGATCAAAAAGTGCTCCAACCGAGCAAGACAACCAGGCCTCAAGCTTGGGCAAGACACGCGTAACGACCTTGCAAACATCTGCGGGGGCCGGTATAAGCGGGCGATTCATGAAGGAGTCCAAGTGCCATGCGCTACAGTCAGTTGCTGATACCAACGGTCAAGGAGGTACCCGCCGAGGCGGAGATAGCTTCACATCAGCTGATGATCCGAGCCGGATTCATTCGCAAGTTGGCCAGCGGAACATATACGTACCTGCCGCTGGGACTAAAGATGCTCAACAAGGTCACGGCGATCATCCGACAGGAGATGAACGCCACCGGCGCCCAGGAAATTCTGATGCCGATAGTGCAACCGATGGAGCTATGGGAGCAGACCGGCCGGCGGACCGCCTACGGCGAAAACCTGGGGTGGTTCACCGACCGACACGGGCGACAAAACGTGCTTTCCCCAACGGCCGAGGAAATCGTCACGACCCTGGTGGCCGGAGAGATCAGAAGCTACAAGCAACTGCCGATCAACCTCTATCAAATCAACACGAAATTTCGAGATGAGTTCCGTCCCCGTTTTGGCGTCTTACGTAGTCGTGAGTTCTTGATGAAGGACGCCTACAGCTTTCACGCCGATCTTCCAAGTTTGGAACAAACCTATCGGCAGATGTACGAGGCGTACTGTCGAATCTTCGCTCGTTGCGGCCTGCCCTACGTCGTAGTCGAGGCCGATAGCGGTCCCATCGGCGGATCGGCCAGCCACGAGTTCATGGTGCCCACCGACACCGGCGAAGACCTGCTGTTCTATACCGCCGACGGCTCCTACGCCGCCAACGTCGATCGAGCCGAGGTTGACCCGCCGGCCAAGCAGCCCCCCGCAGACTCACCAGCGATGCAAGAGGTTCACACGCCCAACACGGGCACGATAGAGGCCGTTTGTGAGTTCCTCCGTACCCGCCGGGAAGAGCTGATCAAGACCCTTGTCTTCAAGGCCGACGAACGCATCATCGTGGGGCTGGTCCGCGGCGACCACGAAATCAACGCCGCCAAGTTGTCACGGTCAGCCGGAGCCGAGTCGGTCGACCTGGCCGGCGAAGGTGACATCATGAATCTGACCGGCGCTGCCGTAGGCTTCGCCGGTCCTATGGGTATGGCCGAAAAAGCAGACCTGATGCTCATCGACCATGCAGTGGCCGCCATGGCAGTGGGTATTGCCGGCGCCAATAAGACAGACTATCACGTCCGCCACGTAGTCCCTGGGCGCGACTTCCCCCTGGGGGGCGACCGGGTCGCCGTCACTGATATCCGCAACGCCATCCAGGGCGATGTGCACGCCGGCAAGGTCCTGTTGAGCCGGAGAGGCATCGAGGTCGGGCACGTGTTTAAATTGGGGACAAAGTATAGCGAGAAACTCAATGCGTGCTTCCTTGATGCAAACGGCCAAGAACGGCCCTGCATCATGGGCTGCTACGGCATCGGCGTGAACCGCGTTATTGCCTCCGCCATCGAGACGGGTAACGACGCTAACGGATGCATCCTGCCTATAGCCATCGCACCGTTCGAGGTGGAGGTTCTATCCATCAACGCCGACAATGCCCAGGTGACCGGGATGGCGGAAAAGCTCTACGCCGAATTGACACACGCAGGCGCCGACGTGCTGCTGGACGATCGACCGGTTCGCGCGGGAGTCAAGTTCAAAGACGCCGATCTCCTGGGCATTCCGTTAAGATTGGTTGTCGGCGAGAAAGCCCTGGCTGCCGGCAAAACCGAACTGAAACGCCGGACCGACGAAAAGCCCGCTATGGTCGGGCTCGACGACGCAGTCGCCGAGACGTTGAAAGCACTGGATCAACTGCGGGCAGCGTGCAGACCGGAGCATGCTTGACTTGCGATTCAAGAGGCGACTGACGCTGCCGAACCAAATCGCAAAAACATAAATCACAAAGATGGCTAAACCCCGGCACAAAACGCTCGACTACCTCCTCTACCTGCTTTGCCGCGTGGCGGCGGCGTTCGTTACAGCGGCTGACGTCCGGGTGCTGTACCCGCTGGCACGAGGGCTGGGGTATCTCTTGTACCTGGCGGACGGCCGGCACCGCGAGCTTGCCTGCAGGCAGATCCAACAGAGCTTCCCTCAGTGGAGTGGGCAAAAGGTCCGCCGAGTCGCACTTCAAAGCCTGCAATCTATCGTCATGCTTGGCTTCGAGACGCTACTTGTGCCTCGGCTGATAACTCCGACGAGGTGGGCCACGTACATAAAGTTATACAGGGTCAGGCCGTTGCTGGGCATGCTCATGGAAAGTCCCCGCCCGGTCATCCTGCTGACCGGGCATTTTGGCAACTGGGAGGTCGCCGGCTACGCGCTGGCCACGATCGGTTTCAAGCCCGTCGTCGTAGCCCGGCCACTGGACAACCCCTATCTCGACCAATACCTGCGGGACCTCCGCCAACGCAACGGCCTACGAATCATAGACAAGAAAGGTGCGTCTGCAAACGCGGCCGACGTTTTGGAAGACAATGGCATGCTTGCTTTCGTTGCTGATCAAGATGCAGGGCGAAAGGGTCTGTATGTGAACTTCTTCGGTCGGCCCGCCAGCACGTATCGTGCGATCGCCCTGCTGGCGATACGCTACGAAACGCCCATCGCAGTTACCTACACCAAACGGCTGGACGAGCCTTTTACCTTCGAGATAGGTATTGCCAGAATAATCACACCGGATCAGTGGGCCGACAAAGACGACCAAGTCTTTTGGATCACAGAGACATACACCCAGGAATTGGAACGCATCATTCGTAGCGACCCCGGCCAATACTTCGGCTGGGCCCATCGCCGATGGAGGCTCCGCCCCGAGAATTCAAAACAGGCAAGCAGCAGATTGCAACCGGGAACGCAGAATCCGTAGGCTCACCGGCCAGTCACGAAGCATCCGGCCGCAATCCGCGCTAAGTGATTCCCAATTGAACGGCCCAGGACGTGGCGGCGCTAGGAGTCTGTCGGACTTGACGTCTTTGATTCTCGCTGACGGCGGCGACGAAGTCGAGCCCGTTTGGAGGCGAGCTGAGATTTCGGGGGAAAGAAGCTCGATGAACTCGGCGCGCACGGCCCCGTGGGCCGTTATTACACCGTTTTCAGGACCCACAGCCGCTTGACGTTATAGGCCAAGCGCACCAGATCCCATTCCCCGCTGACCTTCGCCAGGCCGCGAAGCAGGAACTCCCGGAAGCCCATCACGTGTTTGATGATTCCGAACACAGGCTCGACCGTCTGCTTGCGTTTGGCGTACAGCCGCCGGCCGACATCAGTCCGCAGCTTCTCCCGCATGTCCAGCAGCCGCTGATCCTTGACCACCTTGGCGGGCCTGTCTGTGACCGATGTCGGCCGGTAGTCGTACTGCCGCTGCGAGTGATTCTCCGCCCGGCTGACGGCCACGTAGACCTCCACCTTGTCCTGTTCCAGCGACTCCCACGCATCTCGTAGCCATGCAGGCAGTCTACCCACCGGCACGGTAGAATGCGCGCCCGAAGTCCGACAGACTCCTAGCCCGCATTTCTCACCGGGTGAAGAGTTACGGTTTTGATTGCGGCGGATTGGCCGAAAGAGCGGTTGTGCGGTGCAGGTGATCGGCTGGTGGGCG
>JABMQG010000236.1 GCA_013203365.1 Planctomycetota bacterium
AAGTACGAGCGTCGCGACGGCAAGTTCTGATAAGCAATAGTTTTGGGAACTACGTCAGTCCCCAAGCCGTTTGCGTAGCGTGTTGAGGTATGGGTGGAATCTCTTGCCTGGGCAGTCGGTGCGTGCGTTTGGTGCGTCGCGGTGGCCGATGACGTTCTGGGGAGAGATGCCATACCGGTTCGCCAGGAAACGGACGAGCCTTTGCAGTGAATCCAGCTGATTGGCCGACGGCATTCTATTCTGGAAATTACCAACCAGGCATATGCCGATGCCGAATTCGTTGAATTCGTTGTTGGGGGTATTGCCGCAGTGTGCGCCGTATTTCTGTTTTCGCCATCGCGGTCCGATTTCGACCTTTCCATCGCTTCCGCCGTGGCCGTTGGTGATGACGAAGTGATAGCCCAGTTCGTCCCAGCCGCGTCTTTCGCGGTGATCCCTATCGAATGAGGCGGCGTTTCCCCTGTCGGTGTCGCTGTGATGGATGACGATGTATCGCCAGTGGATTTCATTCACAGCGGGCGCCCAGCCTGGTGGGACGGTTCGCCCTTGGGGGTGGCGAACGATCGGCTCCTGTGGCGGGGCGACGTAGTTGTCGGCCGGCTCGCTTGGCATGGGGGGAGTGCAGGTCGGCAGTGAGGGAGGCGGCAGGTTTGGCAGGACCGTGTAGGTTGGCCCGTTGCATCCGGCGCCGGCCGTTGCCAGCACCGCCAGAGCGAGCGAGGCTGCGTATTTCCAAAGTGTCATCCGGGCATCCTTGGCGTTTCGGCGTGTGTGTGTATCGAAAGGCATCTTAGCTCTCTATCGGCGGATGCAGCAATGAATCTTTGGCTGACTTTACTGTTGTTATCTGCCGGATGTGGCTTGACACCGAGGCGAAGGCCGTGTCGGCCGAGGTTTCAGATCGTCAGATTCTTCAGCCGGTTGATGCGGTCCGTCAGAGGTGGGTGGGTATCGAAGATGTTGCTGGACCGCTCCTCGAACTTTTTAATAGGGTGGACGATGTAGAGGTGTGCGGTAGCACGGTTTGCGACCTCGAGGACCTCCTTGTCCGCGGTGAGTTTTTTGAGGGCGTCGATCAGGCCGTAGGGATTTCGGGTCAGCTCAATGGCCGAGGCGTCGGCGAGGTACTCTCGCTGTCGGCTCATAGCCATCTGGATGACGCGTGCGAGGATCGGGGCGATAATTGCCAGGATCAGGGCGACGAGCATCATTATGATCTGCGCGGCTCCTTGGCCGTCGCCGCTCCCTCTCCGTCTGCGTGCCCCTCGTCCGCCGCCGAACCAGAGGCTTCGTAGGAAGATGTCACACAGCATAACCAGCATGCCGACCATGACGCTCATGAGCATGGCGAATAGGATGTCGTTGTTGCGGATATGGCTGATTTCGTGGGCCATTACGCCCTGGAGCTCGTCTCTGGTGAGCTTGTTCCGCAAGCCTGTGGTAATGGCTACGACGGCGTGTTTTGGGTTCCGCCCCGTGGCGAAGGCGTTTGGGGCGGAGTCGTCGATGACGTAGATCTTCGGCGGGGGGATTCCGCCGGCGATGGCGATCTCTTCGACGACGTTTTGCAGTTGCGGGTCGTCGGACCTATTGAGCCTGCGTGCCTTGGAAACTGCAAGGATGGCAGAACTGCCCTGGAAGTAGCTTAACATCATGAGGACAAAGGCCAGTACCGCTGCTGCCAGGGCAAGCATGACGCTGAATATCGCATCGCCGCCGCCCCAGACCATACCGATCAGCAGGGCGACGCCGACGAAAAGGATCAGAAAGATGAACATGAGCAGCAGGCTGTTCCGGCGATTTCGGGCGAACAGCGAATGGAAGGTTTCGATGGCCATGATGGTTGATGGTAGTCAGTTTTCGGAGCAGTCAACGATTCTAATGCAGCCCGGTTCAGCTGGACTATCCGGATGGGGGAGAAGCGTCAACTGCTCCGGATCGGGCAATGGGCGAATCGGTATCCTGGGACCCGCGGTCAGAAGCTCACCTTCGGTGTCTGGCGAGCCTGTTGGTCTTCCAGCTCGAAGTAGTCCTGCGCTTTGAAGCCGAACATGCCGGCCACGATATTGCCCGGGAAGGTTTCGCGGGCGGTATTGTAGGTTGCCGAGCAGTCGTTGTAATGCTGGCGGGCGAAGGAGATCTTATTTTCCGTGCTGGTGAGTTCTTCCTGTAGCTGGGCGAAATTTTGGTTGGCCTTCAGGTCCGGGTAGGATTCGCTCAGGGCGAAAAGCTGCCGCAACGCGCCGGTGAGGACATTCTCGGCCTGGGCCTGCTCCTTGACGCTGCCTGCGCCGATAGCCTGCGTTCTCGCCTGGATGACGGCCTCGAGCGTCTGTTTTTCGTGTGCGGCATAGCCCTTGACCGTTTCGACGAGGTTTGGGATCAGGTCGTAGCGTCGTTTCAATTGCACATCGATCTGGCTCCATGCCTCTCGGCAGCGTATCCGCTTGTGCACCAGGGCGTTATAGAGCCCGATGAGAATCAGCACCAGCAAGATGATTACGGCGATGGCGATCAGGCTGGTCATGCCTATGGCCAACGGTAGGTGTGTCAACATGATAGCTCCCTTCAAAGAAGAGGTTGTCCGGCCCCATTGCCGCCGGGTCATGGATGAGATTGTCGCCGGTGTGAACCTGTTCGTCAAGCCCGCGGCTGGGGTAGTGGCGGGATTCCATTGCCTGGAGGGAGATTCAAATAGGCTTTCGGCCGAATGTTGCGGTCAGGATTATCGTCAGACCGGCTGAGGTGCAGGGTTCGTGCGGATTTGCTTTAGGGACGCGCAAGTCATGACGACAATAAGGTGTTGACGTGGGTGGGCCGGCAGATACACTTAACTATATGTGGGCGAGGTCGTTGGCCAGGATGGCTGCGGCGCAACCGTGTCGAGAGGGGCTGCGATGAAAGACTTGACAGTGTTGAGTCGCCGGCTATGATGTCGCGGCAATGCGGGCTTGTAGCTCAACTGGTAGAGCGCACCCCTGATAAGGGTGAGGTAGTTGGTTCGACTCCAACCAAGCCCATCTAATTTTGGATTGTTGATGCAGGCTTTCTCAGCTAAGCGTAGTGTCAGCCGACATTGGCGGTTGGTGAAAGGCGTGAAGGGCCCCAGGCAGTGCCGAATAAGTAAACGAGTACGGAATGAGCCGGGGACGTAACTCAATTGGGAGAGTGCCAGCTTTGCAAGCTGGAAGTTGCCGGTTCGAGTCCGGTCGTCTCCATGGCCGGCATAGCCGGAAAAAAAAATATTAAGGGAGTTTTTTCTGCTTGCTTGCAAGGCGGGCAGCCCGTAATATCCAAAGGCTCGGGACCATGTGATTTGGTGTCCGAGTTTGCATTGATTTTCGTTGCGGTCGGCGAGTAGCGTCGGCGGGCGTGAATGTAATCAGGTTTGCTCTTTGAAAACTGCATATGTTGTAGTGGGTAATTAAGCTTTACCGAGATTCCTTCCCGCCTTGGACAGTCAGGCCTATGGTCTGGCGGTTTTCATGTTTCATGGCGGGTTAGGTCTCAATCGAGTTTCTGGAAAGCGATGATTGTTTTGCCGACGGTGTTTTTCTGGACCGGCGGTAAATGTGATCAAGCTACTAAGGGTGTATGGTGGATGTCTAGGCGTGATGAGGCGATGAAGGACGTGGTAGACTGCGATAAGCCCAGGGAAGCCGTCAAACAGGCGTTGATCCTGGGATTTCCGAATGGGGCAACCCGTCGTCACTGGGCAACCAGATGGCGTCACGTGCGGCTGAATGCATAGGCCGTATCGAGCGAACGTGGAGAACTGAGACATCTTAGTATCCACAGGAAAGGAAATCAACCGAGACTCCGTAAGTAGCGGCGAGCGAAAGCGGACAAGCCCAAACCGGCCTTCGGGTCGGGGTTGCGGCAGCCGAGAGGAGTTACAAAGGATCACGACAGTGGAACGGTTTGGAAAGGCCGGCCGCAGAGGGTGATAGCCCCGTACGCGAAATCGTGATCTCTCCGTTACTATCGGCTTGCCAGAGTAGCACGGATGCCGTGGAACACCGTGTGAAGCTGGGGAGACCACTCTCCAAGGCTAAGTACTACATCACGACCGATAGCGCACAAGTAAGGCGACTGAATGATGAAAAGAACCCCGACAAGGGGAGTTCAAAGAACCTGAAATCACGTGCTTACACAGCGGTTGCAGTCCGTAAGGATGGCAGCGTGCCTTTTGCATAATGATCTGGCGAGTTACTCTCTACGGC
>JABMQG010000021.1 GCA_013203365.1 Planctomycetota bacterium
CCCTTTTCCATGAACTCGATTTCTTTCATGTGGGCATAGCTGAGAACGTTGTTCATACGTCTGGACTCGCCGATGGCATCTTCGGGGATCAGGAGAAGGGCGTCTTTAGGGCAGACCTCTACGCACCTGGGCCGACCGCCGCACATGTCGCACTTGATCGGCTGGTCCACGTCCTCGTGAACATACATCGCCCCGAACGGGCAGGCCTCCACGCACTTCATGCAACTGACACAATTTTCGCGGTCCAGTGCCACCACACCGTCCACACGCGCCAAAGCCCCCACCGGGCAGGCGTCGGCACACATGGGAACCTTGCACTGACTGCAAACAATCGGCATCCGCACCACCGGATGCGGATACGTGACCAACACCTGCACCGCGCTTTTCTTGGGATTGTTCACCCCGAAATGCTCGATCGCACAGACGAGTTCGCACATCCGGCAGCCGGAGCACCGCTCGGCAATGACGGCTAGCTTCTTGGCCATGAAACCGGCCCTCCCGCGTCGCAAAACACCGAAAATCAGTCGCGCCGGGTCCAAGCCTTCCTCAGACCAAGGCGAGCCCGGCAGCATACGCCCCGGCCATCACTAACTCAAGACGGTCTCTTACGTTCCGCCGATCATCGCGCGGTCTAGTCAGTTGCCCAGGCTCTGTATGGGCCCCGGTATGCGTCCGCCGAATCTGACGAATCTGCCGCTGGCGCCAGGGTTACGAATTTGCATTACGGGCGCCGAGCCGAACAGGCCGCCGAATTCGACAATATCGCCGACCTTGGCGCCCGGCACAGGTATGAGCCTAACCGCGGTGGTCTTGTTATTTATCACGCCGATTGCCATCTCGTCGGCGATGATGGCGGCAATGGTCTCGGCCGGTGTGTCCCCGGGTATGGGGATCATGTCAAGTCCGACCGAGCATACGCTGGTCATCGCTTCGAGTTTCTCCAGCGACAGGTAGCCGGCAGCGGCGGCCCTGGCTAAGGAGGCATCCTCGCAGACCGGGATAAACGCGCCGCTCAATCCGCCGATGCTGGAACTGGCAAACGCGCCGCCTTTTTTCACCGCGTCGTTGAGCATGGCGATAATAGCCGTGCTGCCCGGCGCCCCTATGCGGTCCACGCCTAGCACTTCGAGGATTTCCCCCACGCTGTCGCCCACTTGCGGCGTGGGTGCCAGGCTCAAGTCGACGATGCCCATCGGCACGCCCAACTCGCCCGCCACTTCCCGGCCAATCAGCTCGCCCACGCGTGTGACGCGGAAAGCCGTTATTTTGATCTCCTCGGCCAGGTCGCCCAGGGACAAACCCGGCTCGAGCTCGATCCTTCTCCTAAGGGCGCTTGAGACTACCCCCGGGCCGGAAACGCCAACGTTGATCACCGCCTCCGGCTCCCCGGCACCCAGGTACGCACCGGCCATGAAGGGGTTGTCCTCCGGCATGTTGGCGAAGACGACCAGTTTGGCCGCACCAAAGCCCTTGGCATCGGCACTGGCATGGGCGATGGCGAGAATCTGCTCGCCCATGCGGCGGACGGCGTCCATGTTAATGCCGGCGTGGCGAGTGGCAACGTTAACAGAAGCGCAAAGCCGTTGCGTACGGCTCAGAACAGCCGGCAGGGAATCAATGAGCACCTCGTCAGCCGGCGTCATTCCCTTGTGAACGAGGGCGGAGAACCCCCCCACCAAGTTTATGTTGACAGCCTCGGCTGCCTGGTCCAACGACTCGGCAAGCGCCATCGCTGCCTGCGCCCCGTGCCCTGCCAACAAAGTTGCCGCCGGAGAAATCGCCAGACGTTTATTGACTACCCGTATGCCGTACTTGTTACCAATGCGATCGCAGGCCTCGACCAACCCACAGGCGCGAGACCGGATCTTGTCGGCTACCTTGCGGCACATCCGGCCGGCATCTTCACTGGCACAGTCGTCGATGTTCAAACCCAAGGTCACGGTTCGGACATCCAAATACTCGGCGTGGAGCATTTCAATGGTGCTTAGGATTTCGTCCGTACGGAGCATTTGTCACCTGGCTGTCTTGCCGCCGGCATGCGGCAGGCGAAGTTGATTGATCGCTACGAAGATGTTCTCGTGCTGTAAACGGATCGTATGGCCGATTTCCTTGGCCAATTGTTCCAGGTCGGCCTGGAGCGACCGAACGTCGCACCGGCCCGGTATGCTGACCTGGCCGACCAAGATAAACTGGTCGCCCTGGGTCATGCCGTACAGGTCGTTGATGTTGATGCCCTTGTCGGCAAGGTAGTCGGCGAATCGCAGCACAATGCCATCACGATCTGCACCTGAGACCGTGATAACAAAGTTCTCGCCCTCCATCCATTTAGCCCCGGGCGACTGATCCGTGTATCGGCATATGTGGATCCCCAACTCCGACGGATCCACGGCCAAGCCCATGATTGCATCGTTGAGCTGCTCCGGCTCCACGGGCTGCGGAAAACTAAGGACCATGATCAGCGTGAAGTACCCGGCAAGAACGGTCTGGCTGCAACTGTCGACATTGCCGTCAAAAGCATTTACTGCCTTGCTCACGGCGGCCACTATGCCCGGCCGATCAGGCGCTATGACATTCAAAACAAAGGCTGTCGGGTAACGGGTTTTCATCCCGCGTACTCCTCGGCGGTATCATCCGCTATTTCCACGTGAGCTTGTGCCCGCCACTGTTTCTGCTGCTCGGGCGATTGTATCGCAATGCGGGTGCCTCACAAGCAAAAACGGCAAAACGGGCCATTCGCCCAGCAGGCCTATTTCAATTTTTGATTGGCCAACTGTAGCCGGCAGTTATAATCGCCGATGCGGCGAGTGAGCACGCAGAGGGATTGTCTCCGTCATGACCGGTCTGGGCAAAACTGTAGTCAGGGGCGATCGGCCAAGTCAATTGACCCGGTGGCTGCTCATATTTCTTTTGCTGCTTGCGGCGGTTGTGGTCATAAGCACGTCTGGGTACTGCCTGATCGAGCGGCAAAGCTTGTTCGAATCGCTTTACATTACCGTAATCACCATTTCCACGGTGGGTTCGCGCGAGATCCCGAACATATCGCCGGCGGGTCAGCTGTGGACGATTGCCGTTATCATCTTTGGTGTAGGCACGGCCATGGCCACGTTCAGCCTGTCGGTGGCCGCGTTGACGGAAGGGACAATCCGCAAAGCTTTAGGGAGGCGACAAGTGCAACGTGCTATCAAACAACTCACCGGGCACGTAATCGTGTGCGGGTTCGGACGAATGGGACAGCTGGTGCTGAACGAGCTGAGAGCCAACAAGCGAGACGCGGTGGCGGTGGAGATATCCGACGAGCCGTTGGCCCGGCCGGAAAACGCGGGGGTGCTATATGTCCAGGGCGATGCCCAGGACGAGGCCGTCCTTCTCGCGGCCGGTATCGAACGTGCCGGCCATCTTGTCGCCTGCCTGCCACAGGATGCAGACAACGTCTTTCTCACGCTGACGGCCAGGCAGTTGAACCAGTCCCTGACCATCATCGCCCGGGCCGAGCAGCCTAGCACGCAGAACAAGCTGCTGCGTGCAGGGGCCAACAGGGTCATCTGCCCGCAGATCATCGGCGCCACGCGTATTATCCACGTCTTGCTTCGACCGGCGGTGGTCGACTTCGTCGAGGTCGCCAACAAAGGCGTGGACCTGGAAATGGACCAATTGGTCGTCCCGAAAACCAGCGAGCTTGTCGGTAAGACCCTTCGCGCACTTGCCCTGCCAGCACGAACCGGCACGACAGTGGTGGCCGTCCTCAAAGCCGGCGGACGTACCGTCTACAACCCAGGCCCAGAGCTGACCATTTCCGCCGGCGATACACTCATCCTAGTCGGACAGACCGGCTGCGCAGTCGCCGTGCAAAAACTCCAGGCCGAACATGGCCCGGAAGGTGAGGCATAAGACGATCAGCTCATCTGGCGGCCTTCCCGCCGGCAGCGTATTCCCTAAACGTCTGCCGGGTTAGTTTGAGCACGCATGTCGAGCACCCCGAACGCGGTCATTTCGGACTTACTGCCCAACATCCCAGCGCAAGACAACGGGCGGCCACGTGGTCGCCCGGACTGGAGTACATCGCGAAAGAGTTGGTAAAGTCGGTGAAGAATACGTCCGCCGCGGCCGACATGAGGATGCTGTCCACGGTTCCCACGAGTTGCGAGTCGTCAAATGGATTCATTACTACTAAATAGGTGACACTGTCACGGGTTTACTGATTTCATCGCTTTATTGCCCGAATGGCTGCGGCTCGCTTCTCTAATGCCTCTGCTTCCTTTTCCCTGCCACTTTTTCTATATAGCGCCACCATATTCTCAAGGCTCGTGGCCACATCGGGATGATCCGGGCCGAGGGCCTTCTCCCAGATCGCCAGCGA
>JABMQG010000237.1 GCA_013203365.1 Planctomycetota bacterium
CCAACTAACTTTCGGATCACCACAAAATCACGTGGCTCTTCCCATGAGTCCAGACAGAAAGAAAAGGAAGCACCATAGATAGTCTGATCAGGATAAAAGGGTTCAAAATCCTCCTGGATATCTTCTCCTCAGCTGATGGAAACCTGGAATACTGCGAGCTTCCGTACAGCATGCGCTCCCGGCAGCGCGGTGACAGCAAGCTCGACACGCTCGTTATGTGGGAGTACGTCCTGTTGCTGCTTGATAAAAGCATTGGGCGATACGTGCCCGTTCGTTTCCTGATGTTCATTATAGTTGGCCTGTTTGGCGCGTGTTTTCATCTGACGGCATTGGGACTGATGCTTTTCTCCTTTCAGTGTGCCTTCGGCACTGCCCAGGCGGGAGCGACCGCCATTGCCATGACCAGCAACTTCTTCCTGAACAATCTGTTCACCCACCGCGACAACCGCCGAAAAGGTTGGCGAGCGGTGCGCGGCCTGCTGATGTTCTATCTGAGCTGTTCGATCGGGGCTTTCGTGAACGTGAAAGTTGCAAGCTCGCTTTACCTTCTTTCGGTTCCGTGGTGGGGGGCTGGGATACTCGGCGCCATGATAAGCGCCGTTTGGAATTTCTCGCTGACAGCCGCCACGATCTGGTCGCCCCGAACGCGAACTCCCCGCGGGCGCACCGCCGGGCAGTGATGAACTCATGGCCCCGCCAAATTGACGCTGAGAACCTCCGCCCGCCAGCCTGCCGTCGGCAGCCTTGGCCAAGGCGGCAGAGCGTACGTCGTTGTGATTTGGATTCCTTATATGGATGGGAGGATGGGGCAACGAGCGGGCAAAAAACTGGAATCGGCAGTTTCCAGAGGAACCGCAATATCTTGGGGAGGACACTTGCAGGTGATACCATATTTGGAGCCTGGAGACGTAACGTCAGTGATCAAGGAAAGTTAATTAAAAAAATGTTGAGGAAAACTATTGACATAGATTATAGACGTTTTGCACAATGTAAAACAGTTAAGGGCTAATCAATGCGTCAGTCAAGTCTGCCAACGGAGCCAATATCGACGTCCTCGGGAGTTCGTCTTTGCAGCGCTGACGGTCGTGCCGGCAATGCTGCATGCACGGCAAGGCCCCTTCCGCCGAGGTTCTATCGGATTGGTGACGTCGTGGAGTATTCGGGCCTTTCTCGCCAGACGATCCATAACTACACGACGATGGGCCTCCTTCGCGAGGCCCGCTGGACGTCGGGTGGACATAGGCTCTATGACGAATCCGTCTTCTCGCGATTGGAAAATGTCGTCCGTTTGAAGCGGGCCAACAAGTCGATACGCGAGATACGCGAGTACTTTTCGCAACTGGACGCATAGTAACCGATCTGTCGCCAACAGCCATGCAGATGGCCTGTCCGGTGGGCAAGAGGCCCGCCAGCAAAGAGGGTCAGGATGACCGAACAGTCCGATAAGTCCACGCCTGCAGCCAACGTCAGGGGAAAGTGGCAGATTCCACTTTTCCTGTTGGGCTTGATCGCCTGCACGCTGGCCGGGCTATTCTGGCTCTTCAGCGGTTCCGAACCGACCTGGGAAGATCGGTTCGGCCAGGTCGTCGAGCTGACCGAGTCGGCAACCGGCGGCGACTACACTGCCGCCGAAGCCGCGGCGAAGATGTTGCTGGATTCCGAGCTGACACCGACTGATCAACTGGAACGCCGGGCAAAACTCTTCGCACAACTGGGGGAGATTCGCTGGCGGAGCATACAACACACAGCCAACCGCGAACCTGCCCAATTAGAGGCCTTGCGGGACTGCTATGTGCATGCCATCAACAACACGTTCCAACCGACGGCCGAGATCGCCGAACGTCTGGCAGAGGCCTATGACGGCCTGGGGCACGTGGACAAGGCCGTCGAGTGGTATGACAAGGCCGTCGCACTGGATAAGTCGCGAGCCGCCAAGCTCAGCCGGCGGGTAATAGAACTGTGGCGCGATCGGCTGGGCCTTTCCGGTGAGGAACTGCTGGCCAGGTTGACCGAGTTCATGGACGCCGAGGACCTGGACGAAGAGCAGTACGGATGGGCCGTTGACCAGGCCGTGGGCGGCCTGATCGCCAGTGGCCGTAGCGACCGTGCCGAGCATCTGGTCCTGGGCGAGCAAAGCAAGGTCCGTCAGGAGCCGTTCGGATGGCACCTTCGATATCAGTTGGCGCGGATTCACGCCGCCAACGGTCAAGTAATGCTGGCCGACGACATCTTGATCCAATTGGTGCCGCAGTTGCCACCCATGTCGCTTCTGTCGGCCAAGGCGAACCTTCTTAGAGGGCAGTTGATCTGGCGAGACAACCCGCTGGAGGCGGAGAAGGTCCTCAACAGTGCGATAGTCGCTGCGCCGGAAACGACGGTGTCGACCGCGGCGGCGGTTACATTGGCAAGGGCCTACGGCCAGATGGCATTGTACGACAAGGCCCTCGCACAGTACGAACCGGCAATTGTCCAACTGGCAAAACGGCCTGCAAACCCTTACGTCCAAGTGCCCCAGTTGCAGGAAGCACTCTCCCAGAGCTGCAAAA
The DNA here is from genome assembly GCA_013203365.1 of Planctomycetota bacterium. Classification (GTDB taxonomy): domain Bacteria; phylum Planctomycetota; class Phycisphaerae; order SM23-33; family FEN-1343; genus JABMQG01. The sequence goes on from JABMQG010000237.1 coordinate 2,547, forward strand.
GCCTGCTAGCGGAGGACAAGCCCGCCCTGGCCGCCCGATTCGTCCGGGCCGAGCGAAAACTCTTTGACCTCGGCGGGGAGGCGTTCTCCGTTGACCAACGTCTGGACATGTTGGGACGGTTGGCCGGGGCCAACCTGGCGGTGGCCGAAAAGGCCCAGCAGCAGTATTCCAATGCTACCTCGGCACCGGCGATGGCGGCGGGGGGGGCGGATCGGCTGCGAGGGTTGGGGATCGACCATCTCACCACTGCCGCCCAAGCATTTTGTGAACGCGCGAGCTTGGCCAAAAAGGCCGGCGAAGTCAAAATCCAGGCCGATAGCCAGTGGATGGCGGCTGAGACCTTCGAAAAGGCCGCCCTACAGGAGCAGGCCATCCAGGCTCTTCGCATCTTCCTGGCCGATACGCCCGAAGACGAACGCGCCGCCGAGGCGAGGTTTCGACTGGGGCGGGCGTATCAGACTGCTGGGCGCTACGATGAGGCAATTGCGGTCTTTAACGAAAACCTAGCAACGGCGGGGCAAAAAGGCAGACATGCCAGGGCCATCGAAGGCCTGACCTATATAGCCATGTGCTATATCGCAAAGGGTGAGGGATTCCAGGATGAGGCGGAAAAAATCCTCACCAGTATCACCGCTGGGCAGCGGCCGGAGATTACGCCGGAATCGCAGGTCTACCATAGCGCTCTATATACTCTGGGCTGGCTGCAACACCGCCAGGGGAAATGGCACGAGGCGGTGGCGAATCTGCGAGAAGCCATCCAACGTTCCCCGGGCAAACTTGCCCCGGCCACAGAACCGGACGCCGAAAAATACGTCCGATACTACCTCCGCGCGGCGCGGGCAATGTATCTGATGGCGAACAGCCGTCACAATCTAGGCCGGGAATTGGCCAAGCAAGCCGCCGTCGAGGAAAAGCCACTACGTCGTAAAACACTTGAAGATGCAGCCGAGGATGAAATCACCCAGGCCGGTCTGCTGTACAAGCAGGTGATAGAACGGCTCGAGGCAATCGGCGATCGGCTCAGCAGGCAGGACCAGGCCTACCGACGGAACAGCTACTTCGCACGCGGCGATTGCCTCTATGAGCTTCGCAGGTACGAACAGGCAATGGACCGCTACACCGAAGCCGTCTTCAGGTTCCAAAGGCACCCGGCGGCACTGGGGGGTGTGACACAAATATCAAACTGCTATTTCGCCATGGGCCAGGATGGCAAGGCCCGCGCAGCCATCGAACGGGCTCGCGAACTGAACAAGCAGATCGATCCGGCCGAACGCGAAGCGGATGGTTTGCCCACGGCCTGGGATCAGTGGCTGGATATGTTCGAAAAACTCGATCCGGCTACGACCAATAACGAGGACGCATCATGACTGAGAAGACACTGGACCAAACAGGGCAGCTCATTGAACTGCTCACCCGCCAGCGCGAAGTCTATCAGCGGCTGCGAGAACTGGCCAAGAGACAACGCCGACCGATTGAAGATGACCAACCTGAAGATCTGCTGCGAATCCTGGGAGATCGCCAGCGATTGATTGCCGAGATGAACGAGATCAACTCCGCACTTGAGCCTTTTCGCAGCCGATGGGACCAACTGAGGGTGTCCATCTCCGAGAATCAGCGGATGCAGGTAAGCGATCTTGTCGCCGACGTTCAGCAATTGCTCGCGGAGATCCTCGATCAGGACCAGGGTGATTGTGATGCCCTGAAAGAGCGGATGGTCTCCACCAGCGGCGACGCCGCCGACGCCGCG
>JABMQG010000238.1 GCA_013203365.1 Planctomycetota bacterium
ACCGACGCCTAACCCACCTACTATGGCGCCGAGCGCCAAAGGAGATAAGCTAATGTCTAACTTTTTTGGCCGTTTCTCAAGCGGCAACCAGTTCAACTATCCGGCCTTCGTCGGGCCGGGCAATGAGTGGTATGTCAGTTCCGTGATTGACGCCGCATACGCCACCACGTCCACCACGCGCATCGCCTGGCTGCGGGGCTCGGGGTAAGCCGGCGATGGCTTGGCGCCGACGTCCTCGGCCATTGGCGTGGGCTGCTGGAATTGCGCTAACACCGCTGGCGTGAAGGTCAGCCACGCGGCCGAGAAGGCCAACACGACCACTGACGTCCTTGCCGCACAGGTCACGGAGCCGACCTCTTTCTCGCCGGGGACTCAGGCCGCTTGTAACCGGCCGGCCTGTCGGTGACCCGGCTGCGGTAAAACGCCGTAGGCGGGCACGCCGTCGCTATTGTGCACTGATTGCAGTCTTCACACAGATTGTGCCTGACCTGTAGTCGAAGCGATCCGTTGCCGCCGGGGGGCTTGCAGTGCTGTACGCACAAGCCGCAGCCGGTGCACTTGGACTCGTCGATTGTGTACTCGAAAAAGTTATTGTTCGGGTCGTACTCGTCCGCCTCGCCGACCAGCCGGCGATTGATCGCATCCTGGGGGCATATTAGCCCCTCGAACGTACCGTCGTCCAGTTGGCGGCTGGTTATGTCGAAGTACGCCGGGCAGATGAAGCAATAGCCGCAAGAGTCAAAGTTGTTCACGGCCTTCACGGCCGAGTTCTTCAGCACGCACTCCGTAGCGCAGCGGCCCCAGCCGGCTGAGTTGGTGGAATCTTTGCAGACGGTGCAGACGTCCGGGTCGAGCTGCCAAACTTTATCGGCGTCGGCCCGAAGCGTCAGCCCCGCCGCCACCCCACCCACGGCCACTACGCCGGCACCGCGGGCGCAGGCCTTCAAAAAGTCACGGCGTGTTCTCTTGTCGATGCTCACAGGACATCTCCGCTCTTGTCGATCGGCCACATTGTACCAAAACACTGCTTGTGGCTTCAAACTCCGCCGCGATCCCTGACGCAGCGGTTCAAGAGAAAATACCCCCCCCGCCAGCGGCCTGATTGTCATTTGGCCAGCGGGTATCCAACCTGAATGCATACCATCTTCGACAAATCTCGCAGAACGAGCTTCCCGTTGGCGTAGGCCATCGGTGTCCACACGTCGTGGCCCGAAAGCACCTGAGCGCCGGCCAGCTCCTTGTATCGCTCCGTGCTCGCCTCGATCAGGCGAAGCATTCCGCTGTCACCGTCCATAAGGAAGATCAGCCCGTCGGCAAACAGCCAGTTGCCCAGTCCGAACGTCGCGCCCTCGTGCTGCCAGGCGATCTTGCCGTCCAGTTTCAGGCAGGTGAATCGGCCGCTGGTCTGCCCGCCTGCATCGGCCTGGCGGGTGGCGTAGGCGTGGTCCACGGCAAATAGATGCCCGGCCCACAATACGGGGCTGTGGCACTCGCTGTTGAACTGCTCGAAACTGAGCCCGTAAAGAATCCGTGCTGAAAACGTCTTTCCATCCCCTTTGCCGGCGGAGCTGACCTGCAACATGGCGCTGCCGGCCTTATACCCGCTGGTTACGAATATCCGCCCGTCGCCTACTTCCACGGCCGACGGCGCCAGAGCCACGTTGGCGCGTCTTGGCAACTCCCAAAGGACCTTTCCGTCGTCGGCGTCCACGCCCACCACGCCCTTCAGCGTACACCATACGTACTGCTTGCGGCCGTCGATGGTCATGGGCACCACCGAGGCATGGCTCATTTTGTACCGGCCTGTGTTGGGGGTCTCCCAGATCGGTTTTCCCGTGGCCTTATCAATCGCCGCCATCAAAACCTTATCACCGCCTATGCCTATAATCACGCGGTCCTGCTCGATCAGCGGGCACTGCCCGTTGTACCAGGCTGGAATACGCGTGCCGTACTCGCCCGGCAAGTTTTTAGCCCACAGCCGAGTGCCCTTGTCGGCGTCGAAGCAATGCAGCACGCACTTCGGATCCAGGCTGATAACGTATTTACCGTCCGTGGCCGGCACGGTCCGCGTCATGCCGTGGTTTCGCCGGATGACCCGCGCGTAAGACCATCGCCAAATCTCCGCTCCGTCGGCCAGCGAGACGCATCGGATCATCCACCGCTTGGCTTTGCTGTCGTAGTCGTGGAAGTAGACCTTTCCGCCGAAGATCGCCGCCCCGCTGTATCCTTCGCTCAAGCCGGCGATCGTCCATAGCACCTTCGGCCCGCTGGCCGGCCAGGCCCGATACAGACCCGTAACGCTGGGCGTCGAGGCGATCCCGTCGCGATTGATCCCACGGAACTGGCACCAGCTTTCCGTGTCGGCCGAGGGTTTGCCGGGCCCACCCGTCAACGTGCCGAATCCAGGAGCGGTGAAGTCGGCAGCCTTGTCGGAATTGTTAATGGCCGGCTGGGTTTGCC
>JABMQG010000239.1 GCA_013203365.1 Planctomycetota bacterium
CGACGGCTTCATGGCCGAGGCATGGGACCGCCGCGGGAACCGCGTCCAACTGCAGCAGGTAAACCGCGACATGACCCCGATCGCACTGCTCCCCGCACACTGCGAGTCTCGAACGTGTCGCTAACGCCCGCCGAAGGAGAGACCCATGGTCTGTAACAATAGCACCACGAACGGGAGCATTCCGATGCTGCCTGGCAGCGTCGAGACAGAAGACGGCCACGAGGTCGTGCGCATAGGCAACCTGAAGATCCCCGTAATCGGGTACGTCAACTGCACCGGCCACCCGCTCCCAGGCGACGCCGAGAACGCCCGCCGCATCCAAGAGTTTCTCGACCGACAGGCTGGGCAAGACCTGCTGGAGGAGCGGCACGGAAAGGATCAAGCGCGATGAAGAACCCCTGGGAAACAGGAGAGGTATACGCCGGCATCCGGTCGGCCTGGTGCGACGCGACCAGCCGGATTGATCGGGTGCGGGAAACCACCGACGCCGCGAAGTTTCGCGACATGATTGCGTGGCCAGACACGCAGAAGACCGTCCGCCTGGCAGCAGAGCGCCGCCTCCGGAAGATCGAGAAGGGACGATGACTCAATCCGCGACAAAGCCGCGATTCCCCAGGGCAGACGCCTGCGCCGTCGCGGCCGAGCTCGTGAAAGCGCTCCGGCCGGACACCGCCCGGATCATCATTGCCGGGAGCCTGCGTCGGCGCAAGGATGAGGTTGGTGATGTCGAGATCCTCTACATCAGCAGAATCGCGACACGCACTGTGCCCGGCGAGCTGTTTGCCAAAGAGCGCGGTCCTGCAGCCGACCAAGTGATCGAGCAGCTTGAGCGCGCGGGCATACTCGCCCGCCGGCTCAACGGCAAAGGCACTCAGACCTACGGCCCAAAGAACAAGCTGATGGTGCACTGCGCCAGCGGGATCCCCGTGGACCTCTTCGCCGCCACCCAGGGCAACTGGTGGAACTATCTGGTCTGCCGGACGGGCGGCAAACAGAACAACATCGCCATCTGCCAGGCCGCAAGAGGCCGGAGGCTGACATGGAATCCCTACGGCCCCGGCTTCTCCAACGGCAGCCTCGTCATCCCCGCCAGCTGTGAGCGGGAAGTCTACGACATCGCGGGGCTACCGTACCGCGAACCGTGGGAGCGACAATGACCGCTCGCACACATAGCAGAGGATGGCCGACAGAGTGGAACGGGAAGCGCTGGATCTACAGCGATACCCGAAAGCCCGACAGCGGCAACCGCCCGTGTCGCCGCTGTGGGCGGCGGCCGACGCTGGAAGGTTATGACGCTTGCCTGGGGCACATTGCTGGAGCGACCAGTGCGTGCTGTGGGCATGGCGCGCAACCGCCATACATGATGCCAGAAGGGAGTAACATGGATCGGCATGTTGTGCATTTTGTCCTCAAGCGCCACTGGCACCAGGAGATGCTGGCCGGGCACAAGGACATCGAGTATCGGGCGGTCACTCCCTACTGGACGGCGCGGCTCGCACACCGCCCGGTGACACACGCCGCGTTCAGTCGCGGTTACACCGCACGGGGCCGGTTCGTCCGTACAGTAACGAAGATCGACATCGGGCCGTGCTCGTATCCGGGATGGGCCGGGGATTTCTACTGCGTCCACCTGGGGCCAATCATGCGCAACGCCATGCTTGACCGACAGGAGGAGAGTGAACCATGACAAGCGGATTCATTGTGAACGAGGAAATGGGGGGCGGCCCGGCCGTCCTGGTGGAACGTAGCGCCTTCTGGAAGGACATCCCGGCCGGGGGGGTGCTGCTCAACGACACCCGCGAGGCGGCCGTGTTCCCGACACGCAAGGCGGCGCGTGCCGCGATCCGCAGGACCATGGCGTGGTGGCACGCACAGGGCCGTCACCAGAACTGGCCAGACGACGCCTACGCGATCCGCCGTCTTGTGGCCAACGCAAAATTGACACTCCGCAGTGAAGCGGAGCGGAACGGAGGTAGTGTCCAATGACATGTTCTGCCGATCCGGTTGACGCACAGATTCGCGCAGAGATTCAGCTTGTCGGCTTAATCTCTGCTATCAAGGGCTTTGCCATCACAAAGCCGCAAATGACTGTGGTGGAACTTGAAACCAAACTGAAGACAATCCTCTCCTTTGCTCGGTCGGCACTGGATGAAGATCGGCAGAACAACTGATTATCATAACACCCGCCATGCCCGGATGAGGGAGGCAACGCAATGACACCTCGCCAATTCAATGCCATCTTCCGACCCCTGGTCGACCGCGCGTGGTGTGCGCACTGCGACCTCGTGGGGACTGCCCCGAACAACCGACAGGCGCGTGACGACTGGTACCGCGAGAAGCTCTGGTCCATCTGCCGGATCCGCACGACCAAGGATGCCGACAACCAAGCCCACAAGAAGCTCATCGACCGCTTCACAATGCTCTCTGAGGCCGGCGATGTTCCCGAGATCGACGGCCTGTCGGACGCGCAGAACGCCGTCTTCAGCCAGCTCGCCGAGAGCGCCTGGCGCGCCGTCTCCAAACGTCATGGAACAGACCTGCAGTTCCCTGAATGGCTGGCGGCCGAGCTTGAGCAATGCCACGTCGTCGACCATTCCGTCGCGAACAACGTCGAGCACTTCGACGAACTCATGAGTCACTTCGCCGTCATCGCCGGAGACGCCTATTGGATCGAGCGCACCGCAACGGCTTCAGAGATCCGCATGCAGTACCTGATCCGACAGAAGATGGTTGAACTCTCAGACCTGGAGGGCCAGCCCGTCGACTGGAACTACTGTCGATCGATCTACCGCCACATGCACCTGCCCCTCACCATGGAAGACGCCGAGGTCGGCTGGCTCTGGAAGGTGTTCCAGGCCATGGACACCCACGTAAGGCGCCTTCGCCACAGCACGGCATTGGCTTCCCGCTGATCCTGCGAGGCAATTGCAGCCCTCTCTCCTGTACGTAAGAATGCCGACGAACAAGTTAGAGGGGCGTTCACCCCTCCAAACCGACCGATGTATCACCATCGGCTGCTCTGCCAAAGCTGTTCGCCGGCGTGGCGCGTGTACCTGGCAGAACGTATCGGAAAGGAGTGGTCATGAAAAGCCCCCTCAACTACCTGGGCGGCAAGAGCCGCCTGGCGGCCCGCATCGTCGACCTAATCCCGAAGCACACCTGCTACTGTGAGCCGTTCTGCGGCGCCGCCTGGGTCCTGTTCGCGAAGGACCCCGCCATGTCCAAAGTGGAGGTAATCAACGACGCCGATGGCGAGCTCGTGAACTTCTGGCGGATAATCCAGCATCACCTCGAGGAGTTCCTGCGCTACTACAAATACGCAGTGGTCTCGCGCAAGGTATTTGAGTTGGAGAACAGGAAGGATCCGACAACGCTCACCGACATCCAGCGGGCTGTCCGCTACCACTACCTGCAGAAGCTGGGATTCGGAGGCAAGACCCACGGACGGACGTTCGGCGTCAGTGCCAGCAGCGGCCCCAGGCTTAACCTGGCCACGATCGAGGACACACTACTGGAGGTCCATTGGCGGCTGGAGCGGGTGATCGTTGAGAATCTTGACGCTGTGGCCTTCATTGCGCGGTACGACCGGCCGGCG
>JABMQG010000240.1 GCA_013203365.1 Planctomycetota bacterium
ATACTGCCGGCGGCGCGGTACGCTCAGCCAGGGCGCACCGTTGCGGACCTCCGGATCGTAACGCCGTGCCAAGGCGCCCTGCTGGAGCGGCGAGCCGATGATTATGCCCATGTCGTTGGCGATGGCGGCGGGGAAGATCTCTATCTCGGCCTCGCGCCACAGGAGGCTGTAGTTGAAGGCCGTCAGCACCACGTCGAATCGGCCGGTGCGTATGATTCGGGGCAGCTCGTAGGCGGTGGTGCCGCCCAGGCCGGTGTAGCCGATCGTGCCGTCCGCTCGCAGCTGATCGAGCAGTTCCAGGACCGGGCCGTGGAAGTCGTGCCAGTTGTCCCACCAGTCATACAAGCCAGGGCGGTCTGGCTCGTGGATCATCATGATGTCTATGTGGTCCCGGCCGAGGTTGCGCAGGCTTTCCTCCACCGACTGCATCAGTCGGGAGGTATTCTTGGGCTGAAACGGCTCGGGTCGGCCGCCTAGCTTGGTCGAGAGAATCAGCGGCGTGTCGACCTCGCGGAGGATACGACCTAGCACGCGTTCGCTGTCGGCATATCCCGGGGCGGTGTCGATGTAGTTGATGCCCAGCTCGATGGCGCGGAACACCGCCTGCTTTGACTGTTCGAATTCACCTCCGAGCGTGCTGACAAACAACCCACCCAGCGACAATCGGCTGACCTCCAGGCCAGTCCGACCCAGCGTGCGCCTTTCCACGCGAATCTCCTTATTGACCGACGTTTCCTGAATGGTGCCACTACCGATCGCGGACAACGATGGACCATTGTATCGAAGAAGCCGTCTTGTGCAAGGTCAGGATAGTGCCTTGCAATATGAGTCCATGGACGATTACGCAGGGGTCACCCAGACAGGAATACTGGATTGCTTGTGCCGGAAGAGGATGTATTATGGCCCAACGAAGGCACGAGATGATCATGGGCGGCGGTCGAATGGGAAATATGTATATAGCAGTCAATACATTAGGCAGGGATTCTCTGCAACCGGACCTTATACAGTAATGATGAAATCGTTTAGGGATACCTGCCGAACCGAGCCCGTTCGTACAGACAGCATGAAGACGTCTGGCACAACCTCGGCAATAGAAAGCCACGGTGGGTTACGCCGACGTGAATGGATGCATGTCGTTGTTCTGGTAGTGTTGTCGGGGTTTCTTTTTGTGTACCGAGCGTACTCATTGCCGCTGATTGACCCGGACGAGTCGCGGTGCGCCCTGATAGTACGCGAGATGCTTCGTGGCGGCGACTGGATCGTGCCGCACCTGAAGGGGGAGGTCTATTGGGATAAGCCCGCCCCTTTCTTCTGGCTGGCGGCTGGGGCTCGGTTGCTCACGGGCAACGTAGAGCTTGGCGGTCGCCTCATTGCGGCGTTGGCGGGTCTTCTGGGGGTGCTGATAACATATGTGATTGGGCGGCGCATGTTTGGTGCAATGGCTGGCTTCCTGGCCGGGCTGTTCTTGGCCACGAGCGTCGAATACTTCTTCATCGCTCGGTGGTATCGCATGGACATGCCATTCGCAACGGCAATGTTGGCCGCGATCTGGTGGTTCTGGCGTGCTGAAGATCGGCGGCCTCAGGACACCGGTCGCAAGGCCGGTTGGTATGGCTTTTACGTGTTCTGTGGCCTCGCTACGCTATTCAAAGGGCCGCTCGGGTTGGTCTTGCCCGCGATGGTTGTGGGCGCATACCTGCTTCTGAGCGGTCGGCCGAGGCGTTTTCTCGATATCTTCCATGTAGGTGGCATTCTGCTGTATTTGGCCGTCGCAGCGCCTTGGTATGTGGCCATAAGCCTGCGCGAGCCGGACTACGCATACGAGTTTTTCATCCTGCAGAACTTTGCTCGCTTCGCCGGTCATACCTTTGTCGGGCACGCTTTTTCGTGGATTGTGTACCTTCCTATCCTCCTTGCCGGACTGTTGCCCTGGACAATCTACCTGCCCGGGGTTTGCATTCGATACTTTCCAAGGCGATGGGGCCACCGACATCATATTCCTGCCATGCTGTTTCTTTGGGTCTCGGCCCTTGTCCCGCTGGTGTTCTTCACGCTCAGCAAGACGAAACTGGTCGGCTACATACTGCCTGCCTTTGCCCCCTTGGCAGTGATGATCGGGGCCCTTGTCGCCAATTGGATCAGCTCACAGAGGTCCGACCGGCTCATGAAAGTTGGCGTCTGGGCAATGCTCGTGACCGTCTTGATTGTGCCGCTAGCATTTGCCGCGGCAGAAATCAGCCTCGGTAGCGTGGATTTGTGGCTTGCCGTTCCCGTGGCAGCCGGCATCCTGGGTGTCTGGGCGATGCTGGCTTGCCTGCGCCGCGGCAATCGGTATGCGTTTGTCGGCTGGGCAGTCACAGTGGTGTTCACATTGTTAGTGTACATGATCGTCCACACGGCCTCTGCCGGATACGACCTGATGAGCACGCGTTCGCTTGCGAGATTGATTCAACCGCAGGATGTCAAGGACGGCCTGCTGTGCTTCTTGGGGAAGTCCAGGCTGTCGTTCATTATTTATACCAACGCAGATCATTTCGAGCAGTTTGACGAAGCTCACAGTGATGATCTTCAACGGCTGGCCGACCTGATGGCCTCCGAGCGGAAGGTATTCTGCCTGGTTTCCGGAGACCAGAGCTTGGCCGAGTTGCTAAAGACAGCTAAGGTGCCGATGTTTTTCCTGGGGCAACGCCAAAAACGTTGGCTTGTCACGAACCACCTGCCGCGATAAGGTGCAGTTCAAGTGCGAGAGAGCCCACGCCCGCCGACGGGGCTGGTTGGGCCCGCAGATTGAACCTTGTTGGATTTTCCTGTGCCAGTCTCAGATGCAGGCATTAGGGATTCTTAGAACTGTCCCAGGCCTTTTTCAGGTCTTAATTGAGTCAAGCATCACAACGGCCACGGGGCCGAACACAAGAATTGGCAGCCAGGCCGCTATGGTTGGATCCAGCCAGGCGGTGCCTAAGGTTCGGCAGAGAACGAGGAATACGTAGAACCCGCCGATTGTCACCACGCAAAGCAACGCCGAGGCCTTTATGTTTCGCTCGCGAGAGAGGATAAATGGCAAGCCGATCAACAGCATAATCAAGTTGGCGATCGGATTGGTGAACCGCAGATGCTTGATCAGGCTGGCCGAGGCCGGGTCGGGCGACTTGCCCAGCCGCATCAGGGCGTCTATTTCGGAACTTGACATGTACTCCAGCCACCGCCCGCTCTGTCGCAGGACGAGTTCCTCCGGCGTCAGGTCGCTGGCAAGGTATAACGCCCCTCGGTCGGCGGGGGCGGTGTCGTCGCCCGACTCGCCGACCAAGTGATATCCGCTTTCTTGTTCACTCGTGCCGGCCGGGCCGTAGATCGCCCTAGGGGCCCTGATGGTGGCGACAACCTCCGGGTCCGCAACGTGGTCCGTGGGGTCGGCGAGAACCTTAAACTCGGGCCGAATCAGTGCACCGGCGGCGAGGTCGACCCGATCATAAGAGATTATGATGCCTGTCGGGTCCTGTTGCGCCCCGGCGGCGGCCGCCAGCATTTTGGGCGACAGCGACGCGGGCACGAAGCTGGTGGTGACGTCGGTTCGCCCTGCGCCGGGCCTTGTCGCCAGCGAGACGGCGGCGTTGGGAATGCGCCACGTCCCGTCGGCCTGATAGACCGCCTCAGACCCCGTGATTCTAGCCGTCAGTTTCAACCGCTTGTCGCGGGCGATAATCAGCGGGTGGATCATCCTTTTTGCATTGGGGTAGAAAACCCGTGAGTACCAGACGTTTCTTAGCCCGTCGTTGACGAGTCGGACCTTGAACTGTTCCGTCCCGGGTACGTCGTCTCTGGCTCGCACGAGCCGATCCTTTACTCGGGGGATGATTAACTCCTGGTTGGCCGCACCCGTCAGGCTCAGCGCCATACCGGCCATGATCACGGGCATGATGACGCGGTGCAGGCTGGTTCCGCTGGCCAGGATGGCGGTCAACTCGTTGGTGCGGTTCATTCTGGCCAGGCTGAACGCCGCCGCCGCCACGAGGATAACCCCGCCGAGTTCCTGAAAATAGACCAGAACGTTGTAGAAATAGTAGCCAGAAACGTAGACTACCAGCTGGCCAAAGGGCAGTTCCAACTCGGCGAACTCGTCCATGTTGATGAACAGATCCGCGATCACTCGCAGGGCAAGCATGACCAGCAGGCACAGCAGGTAGCTGTACAAAAAGCTGCCAACGATATATCGATCGAGTGTCTTGATGAGACGCCACCTCGTTTTCAATCGCTAATCGATAGTTTCGAATCTGGGCCGCCGCCGGCCGGCTTTATCGCCTCAGCGCGAAGCCATAAAGGTACGCCACCATCACGACCAGGATGCCGGTGCCGCTCCATATTGCCGCCAAGCCGAACATGCATGATGCACCGGGGTTCTGGACGATCTGCTTGCCCATGATAGTCATCACAACAAGAATCATCGCCGGAATGCAGCTGAGGGCGAACGCGCTGAGCAACTGCCCGCCGCGATAAATCAGGCCCAAAGCCGCCCCGGCGGCGACCAGCAGGAAACAGCCTATACCATACGCGATCCGGCCATGCATCTCGGCGAGGATATTCAGCATGAGCGTGTTCTTGATGTACTTGTTCAACTGGGCCAGCTCGCTCCGGACAGCCGGGAATAGTTCCTCGTGACTGTAGAGCATCGCCAAGTCGACGCCTGCGAGCCTGTTCTCCATCCCGGCGGGCACCTGCAATTCGCTGAGGCGATCACGTCTTTTTCTCGCCCCGGCGGCCATCGGCTCGTCGGCGCGAGACACGACCCGGTCGTTCAACTCGACGCTTACAACGGCGGCGTTACGCATGGCTCTGTACTTGGCCTGGACCTCGGCCTGCCTGCACTGATATATGCGTTCGAGTCGGCCGTCGTTGCCGTGGACCTCAACCACCACCGGCCTGTCCGGCGAATTGGGCTGCTGGTTGCCTGACAGGATCAGGCGTTTGCCTTTCTCCACGCGGGCATTCGGGGCGGAGAACCGAAATCGCCTGCCCGACTCGTCCGACAGTTCGTAGACCGTCCCGCCCATGATGACTTCGCCCATCTCCTCGTACAGGCTGTTGACGTGCAGTTGGCGGTAGATGTCCTTCAACATCCTTTTCACCACCGGGGAGTTTTGAGGGTCGCGGCGAATCGCGCAGAGCATGGCCCAGTCGTAGAAGGTGGGGTCCTCCTTCAGTTCCTTCATCAGCGGCGACAGCAGGAACGGTCCGACCTGCCATTGCGTGCTTTCATAGGAGCCGGCGAAGTCGCCGGAGTATTCCTGCCGGCCGCCATGCAGATTGATAAGGCTGAACGAAACCTGCCCCATCTGGTCCGGGCCCTCTTCGAACTGCACATAGGCCCTGGCGGCGACAAGGTACTCGGGATTGTCGGCGTCGGAAACGTCAATTGCCACCACGCCGCGAAGCGAGTCGGTGTCGGGGTCGGCCGAGTCGGCGTGCAGGATCCATGCGCCTTCTTGCACGTGACAGCGGCTGCGAAGCTGCTGATAGATCATGCCGCGGAGATTCCGCTTGACCGTGCGCTCGCCGCTGCGGGCCAGTGCCGGGGCTATCCAATTGCTCAGCAAAAGGCTGATGATGCTGACCGCCGCGCCCATTGCCAGGCCCGGTCGAAGAAGCGAATTCACGCTGATTCCGCCGGCGCGGCAGGCAAGAAGCTCGTTGTCCATGCTGAACCGACCGTAAACCATCGTCGCGGCCAGCAAGGCCGCTATCGGCAGCGTCAGAGACAGCATCACCGGCAGCAGGTACCAGAACATCCTCATCGCCTGAGATCCGCTCAGGCCCTGCCTGCGCATCGGCTCTATGATGGCGAATGTGGTTATGACCAGCGTAAAAGCCACCGCAGCCAGTGCGGTTGTCTTGAGCAGGTCCTTGCCTAGATAATTGTGCAGCGTGCGAATCAATCGCGTTGCTCCTTCGATCGGATGATTATATCTGCGCGCAAGCCGGTCGGCACGTCCAATTCTGTTCATTGCACGGGCCGGGTCGAATTCACTTGAGGCCCGGGCCTTGGCAACCTAGCATGGCCGCGTCAAGTGTCGGCCGACTAAAAAGCCCGTGACGCGACCTGGTGAAGTGGCGTCACGGGAGAAATAGCGTTGGCGGTCGGCGCGGTGGATGGGAGAGCGTTTATGCGGCTCTGGCTTGTGATATTGTTCGCCGCCGGCTTGGTTTGCACGTTGCCTGCCGGTGTGCCGGCTTTGGCAGGCCAGACGGATCAGGTCTCCTCCGGCGACTCGCGGCTTCAGGCGGCGACGGAATTGGTGTTGGGCTCTGACCGGTATCTGCACCACTCGAAGCTGAAACGCGGCATGACAGGGTACGGCCTGACGGTGTTGGAAGGGACGCGGATCGTCCGCTTTGACGTGGAGATCGTTTCGGTAATGACCAATTTCGAGCCGAATCGGGATCTGATCCTGGCTCGCCTGACCGATCCGAAGCTCAAGCGTCTGGGAGTGATCTCGGGCATGAGCGGGTCGCCTGTGTACGTTCGCGATGGCGGGGTGGACAAGATGATAGGTGCGGTCGCATACGGCTGGTCCTTCCAAAAGGAAATCGATAATGGGCCGTTGGCGGGAATACAGCCCATTGCCCAGATGTTGGTGCTGACCGGGGAGACGGTTCTGCCGTCGGGGGGGCAACCTGTCGATTCCCAGGCCGCTCAGTCGGCCGGCCCGGCGGGCGGGCTGTGCCCATCAGCGACCTGGCTTGCCGAGGTTCTGGAGGTGAAGAAGGTAGACTTCACGCGATTCGGATGGCCAAGTCGTAAAGGCGGCGTGGTATCGGCCAGTGCGTCGAACATGCCGAACATGCGCCCGCTGTCAACGCCGTTGATGATGGGGGGGATGTGCGAGCGGACGATGGAGCACCTGTTGCCTGCCCTGGCCGAGTGGAATTTTCTGCCCGTGCAGGCCGGCGGGTTGGGGATCGCGCCCGAGCAGGTCGAAGACATCAAACTTGAGCCTGGCTCGACGTTGGCAATCCCGATAGTCAGCGGCGACCGTGAACTGACCCTCATTGGAACGGTTACGGAAGTCATCGGCGACCGAATAATCGCCCTGGGCCACGCCATGCTCGGCGGTGGGACGGTGAGCTTTCCACTGGCGACGGGTTACGTGCATACGGTCATGCCGAGCATCATAAGCAGCTTCAAAATGGGCGGCAGCGTCCGGATAGTGGGGCAGTTGAATGACGACGAGACCACCGCGGTGGGCGGGACCGTGGGGGCCAAGATTGACCTGGTTCCGTTGTCCGTGCGGGTCGTTTGGGACGAATCAGGGCAAGAACAAAGCTACCACTACAGCGTCATCCGCGACCGGAGATTGGCCGCGATGTTGATGAATATGGTGACAATAGACTCGCTGTGGTCGACCAGGATGCTGCCGATCGAACACGCAATTGAATATGCCGTTGATATAGACTTCGGTGAGCTGGGCCGTTACCGGGTGACGAATCTGTCCTCAGGCGCGGACATATCCGAAGTGGCCAGCGATCTGGCTCGGCCGATCGGCGTGATGCTGAACAACCCGTTCGGCACGGCAAGGATAGGGTCCGTCAGTATCGAGGCCCGTATTCACAGCGGCGCCAGATTGGCGGTGCTTCTGGGTGTGACGACCGACCGAAACTGCTACGCGCCCGGGCAAACAATCCGGGCGGTGGCCACCTTGAAGCGGTTCAAGGGTCCGAGAATGACCAGGGCCATCGAGATCGCCTTGCCGGCTGATCTTCCGGAAGGCAAATACACGCTTCGGGTGGGCGATTGGGAAATGGCCGTTCGCGATGAGAAGCGGCGCCGGCCCAGGCAGTTCGATCCACGCACGCTCACCGAGTTGCTGGCGGCGGTCCAGCGGATATGCCAGGGACGCATGGACCGCCTGTACGCCGTGGTGGATCTGCCTGGTGAGGACCTGGCGGTGAAGGCGCAGACGCTGCCGGATGCGCCGCAGACCGTCGCGGCGGCGTTGAAGTCGGCTGAGCCGTTGGACGTCTCGCCGATCGCTAGGGCCGTTACGGCGGATTTTACAATAGGGCTGGTCGTCAAGGGCAGCGTGCAAAGCAGCTTCGAGGTGAACAAGCATCCGCCAGGGCCGTAGGATACCTAAAAAAAAGAGGAAAGGACGGTTTGTTATGAAGCGATGCGTCGCTGTCTTTGTTCTTGTCGGCTTGCTGGCCGGCCCGGCATGGGCTGTAAAGCCGGTGACTGTTGCCCATCTCAGCCAGGCCGACTTTGCCGAGGCCAGGGCCGACAACGTTGTGGTCTGGTCGCTGGGCGAGGTTGCGCTGGGCCGAGAGGCGAAGACTATTATGCAGGTACGTCAGGACGTGGGGCTCGTCTCTGCCGTCGCTGTCGGCACAGACGGCCGGGTTTACGTCGGCACTGGGACTGAAGGATTGGTTCTGTGCATCGAGGCCGACGGAACGGTCAAGACGCTGGCCGACCTGGAAAGCACAATGGTGTCGGACCTGCTGCTTGACGGGGATAGGCTGCTTGCGGCCACCGCCGGGGCCCAGGCCGGTGTTTACGTTATCGACTTGGCCGAAGTGAAAGGCCGGGTCAATCCCAAGACAGCCCCGGCCGACCAGCAAGGCGATGGCGATACAAATACCGACTCCCCGACCACAAAGGCCGTTGCCCAGGCCAGGAAACTCTGGTCCGATCCCGATGTGAGCTGCGTGTGGGCATTGGCGATGGCCGACGATACCCTGTATGCCGCCACGGCCGCCAATGGCAGGGTCTACGCCATTGACGGCAGCGGGCGGGGGAAGGTTATATTCACGGCCGAGCAAAAAAAAACTATCCGATCGATCGTCGCTACGGCAGGGGTGGTCTTCGCAGGCACCGGCGATGATGGGTTGGTGTTTCGGATCGACGTTTCAGGACCAGAGGCGACCTCTCGCGTGTTGCTGGACGCCGCCGAGCGCGAAATTGCCGCACTGGCCCTCGACGGGGCGGGGAATCTCTACGTCGCCGCCACGAACGTGACATCCGCCGGGCCGTCGGCACCGGCCGAAACGGAAGGTGGCCGGCCTGTGATTGAGCCGGTAGCGACCCAGCCGATCGGCGAACCACCGACGGACGATACTGCCACAACAAGGCCGGCACCTACCTCCAGGCCGACAGTAACACCGAATGACACAAAGACGAACCAGACCGGTCTTGACAAGGACAAGGCCGGAATTGGCAGCGACGACAAGCCAATTTCTGCACCGGGGTCTACGGAAAATTCTGAAGGGGCCGGCAAGGCCGCGTCGCTTCCGGCATCGCCGGCGTCCCCGGCCGCCACTGCGGCCGGTGCGCGTGCCGGCGTCACTTTACCGACAAAGCCGGCGAAGCGGCTGCCCGGGCGATCAGCCGCCGATGACGACAAAGGCAATACAATTTACCACATAGATTCGGAAGGCTTTGTCAGGACCGTTGGCAAAGAGAAGCAGAC
>JABMQG010000241.1 GCA_013203365.1 Planctomycetota bacterium
AACGGTGGCAGCTGCGGGTGTGACTTTCAACGACCCCGTGACGATCCAGGCCCCTGCGGGAGCCGGTTCGATAACGGTGGACGGAACGATCACCGGTGCCGACGACGCCTCTGTGACGTTGGACGGCCCCGGCGCGACGACGACGCTTAATGCGGACATACTCACCGAAGGCAACGAGATCGTGATTTCGGACACTGTGACGCTGGGCACACCGGGGACGGTGACCGTTGACAGCACATACAACGGTGCGGCCGGTGCGGATATTACGATAGTTGGCGCGGTCAATGACGACACGGCGGATACGACGGCCTTCGTCTTGGACGCCGGCGACGGTGAAGTAATCTTGCAGGATGCAGTCGGCGGCACCGCGGCCCCGAGCAGTCTTACGGCCACAGGCGATGTGATTTCGGTCGATGCGATAACTGCCGGCGACGTGTATTTGACCGCTGACGATATGGTTCTGAGTGGCGCGATCACGGCGGCGGGTGGCGATGTGGAGTTGGTGAACAGGACTGCCGGCTGGGAGATTGATCTCGGCACGAACACGGCCGGCAAGCTTGGCCTTACTGCGGCGGAGTTGGCCGGGATTACGGCTGATTCGCTTCGGATCGGCTCGGCTGGAGCCGGTGCGATTGTCGTCAGCGACGCGATCGACCTGACCGGCGGGCCGGTGCAGACGCTGAGATTAACTTCCGGCGGAGCGGTGACCGAGGCGGGTGCGAATGACGGGATTGCGGTGCAGTCATTGCTCGTGGTTTCGCAGGGTGCCACTATGGGTGGGGTCAACGATGTGACGAACCTGGCCGCTGTGATAACCGGTGCAGGCAATGGATTAACGTTCCACGATGAGGAAGGCGGCTTTGCAATTACGACCGTGGACGGCGAGGCCGGCATTACGACCGCCGGCGGAGACGTGACGCTTACAGCCAAACGCACCGCTAGTGCCGACGCAGACGTTACCAGTGACGAGGCGATTACGACAACCGGGCCGGACGGCACGACGACTGCTTCCGGCGCGGTCTCTATAGAGGTAAGCGGCAGTGGCGGTTCCGGCAAGATCGATCTTGGCGGTGCGATCGACACCACCGGTGTGAGTAACGTGGCCATCAACGGTGGTGCTGGCGGTGCCGTGACGTTAGAGACGGACATGGGATACGTCAGCGTAGGAGCGATCGACACTTCCGGCGGCGACTCTACGAATGCCTCTGGCGGCGATGCCGGGGCCATTGCGATTTCTGCCGACGGCGATTGGGCCGACGGGCATGGCGATGTGATTCTGACCGAAGACGTGACGTCCCTCGGCGGCAACTGGGGTATCGCAGGAGTCGGCGCCGCCGGCGCGATAGAACTGAATCCGTCGGCTTCGCTGGAGATTCAGCAGTATAGCTACAACAATGCCGCCGGCGTGACGCTGGCCTACTTCTACCGGCCGACGGGTCTTTTGCGGCTGGAGAAGACCGGTGGCGGCACGTTAACGATTCAGGGTGGGGCGGTGAAGTTCGGGCCGGATGGGTACACCCACGTTCCGGGCGTCGCAACGATCGTCGCCCCACAGGATGTTGAGATCGCTTCCAGCAGTTTTGAGATGGCCCAGTACACTAAGTTCCTTGTTGGCGACGTTGACGGCGTCGGAGATTGGGTTGCTCGGGATCTGACGATTGGGTGCTCAACGGGTCAGGGGATCATCGGCGATATCTCGGCGACCGGGAACATTGAAGTGGACGCCGCCGGTGGGATTCGCTTCCTACTGCGGCCAGCGACCAAGGTCAAGGTAATGACCGTTACCGGGCTGGAATATGCGGTTCTGGTCTATGATGGCGGCGCTCCGCGAAATGACAAAGGGCTGGATTATGTCGCGGGTGGATGGATTGTCTTGAACAACAACGGCAACCAGTCTATAGCGACACCCGAGACGGCCGGGCATGGGTATAACAACCCGGTGTACGCGGTTGGCGACATCGTCAACTCCAGCGGCATGAACAAGAGCGACCCTCGCCACTTTGGTATTCTCACTGTGGGAGCCAGGCAGGACATCTCAGTTGCGGTTCAGGACGAGGAGCCTGTAGGCGGTGTGCCGCTTGATCCGGACAACATTTATCTGACGGACGTGGCGAACCCACCGGCGGAGATGTCGTTGGACATGGTTGCCCAGCCGGTGTCGGTTGGTCCGCCGCCGGACGTGATCATCCCGATTTTGCCGACGCCTTGGACTCGGGAAGTCGGCGGCGACCCGGCCGTGGATGAGGCCCTGCGAGAGCAGCTGGTGCGGATCGGCATTTACGCGAGGTCGAGCTCTCCTGAAGAGCGGCTTGAATGGATGCTCAGCATCGTATTGTACAATGACTTGGGTTCGATGGCCAAGGAGGCGACTGCGTCGGACTACACGGTTTCCGTGGGTCGGCTCAGCGGCACGATAGCGGCCAGGGCCGTTCGGCAGTATTATGACTTGTTCTTCAAGGGCCCTGAAGAGGATCGTCAGTATCAGGGCGAAGAGATTTCACGTGTGCTGCAGGCGGCGCTGGATAACTTCGCCGGTGTGAGCAGCAGCGAGGTCTTCGAACCGGAGAGATTCCGAAAGTACCTCGCAGAGACCGACAGCGAGAAGCAGGCATATGCCTATGTAACGGACCTGGAAGATCTGTTCCACAGCATCAGCCTTCTGGGCCTGACAGACATCGAATTTGACGTTGCCGCTGATGTGTTGCTGCAGGACTTCGTTGCCCAGGGCCCTTCGGCCTTGAAGTTCCGGGGGAAGGCCCTGAGCCGAGCACAGATCCAGAGGATAATCGGCGCCTGGCGAGGCATGGCGGCGGTGGCAGCGAGATGACGGTAAAAAGGACCTGATAGGCGATGAGTTTGATAGACATCGAGAAGCTGTTGAAGGATGTCTCGACCGATGCGCCCTGCGGGGAGGATTTGTCCTATGATCCGGCTTACACGGAGATGGAAAGGATCCTTACGCAGGGCGTCTCGGAAGGAATGGTTGACGGGGCGGCGGCGGCTGAAGAAGTAGGACCGGATTGGCGAGATTTTAGGAATCGTTGCGTAGAACTGCTGGGCAGGACCAAGGACCTTCGCGTTGCTGTTGATCTGACGCTGGCCTTGCTGATGGAAGACGGCATCCAGGGCCTTCGTGATGGGCTGGTCTTGCTTGACGGACTGATTGAGCGGTTTTGGGACCACGTTCACCCGCAGTTGGACCCCCAGGACGATAACGACCCAATAGAGCGGATGAACATTATCGGTTCTCTCTCGCCAGCGCAGGCGACCTATATGGATCCGATGATGTTTTGCAAGCGAGTGCGGGAAGCGCCGCTTTGCAAGTCTGCCCGGCTTGGTAAGTTCAGTCTTCGCGACATCGAATCGGCCGGCGTAGTTGCCGCCGAAGGCAAAAGCGAAGGCGAGGCAGGGCCGAACGCGGCGTTGATAACCGCCGCGTTCGAGGATACGGCAACAGAAGATTTGCTGGGCATTTTTACGGCAGTGGAAGATGCCGTCAAGTCGCTTCGCGCTATCGAAGATAAACTTAACGAACGTGTCGGTGCCGGTCGGGTCCCAGACCTGAGCAAGCTTCGCGACGAGACGCTGGGCAAGGTGCGTACGACGTTGCAGGGATACATGTCTCGGCGTGGTCTTGGCGTGGCCGGTGCATCGTCGGCCGAGGGTGCTGACCGGGGCGACGTGGCGGATGCGGAGCATGGTGAGGGTGGCGGCGGTGCAGGCAGCGGGGAGGTTCGTTCGCCTCAGGATGTTCTGGCGGTACTTGAAAAGGTTTGCCGTTATTATGAGCGGCGTGAGCCGTCAAGCCCGGTCCCGTTGCTCATAAAGCGTGCTCAGCGATTGGTTTCGAAGAATTTCATGGAGATCGTCCGGGACTTGACCCCGGAGTCCATGGGTCAAATAGAGAAGCTCAGCGGTATTGACAGCAGTGCGTCGAAAGTGTAGACTCCACATTCGGTTCTCGTAATGTGGTTCGTTGCGTCGGGACTAATTTTTACTTTCATAGGATAGCCGGCGTTTTTTGTGCGCGGGCTCGGGTTCGACTAAGAAGGAGCCAGTTATGGCCAAACAGAGCAGTCAGAAATTTATTGCCCGCAATCGGGCACCCCGCGTGCAGATTGAGTACGATTTGGAACTTTACGGCGCGGAAAAGATGATCAATTTGCCATTTGTGATGGGAGTGATGGCTGATCTGTCAGGCAAGCCGGCCGAAAGCCTGCCGGCGGTGGCGGATCGGAAGTTTCTGGAGATCGACGTCGATAATTTTGACGAGCGGATGAAGGCATCAAAACCCCGCGTGGCATTTCAGGTGCCCAATACGCTAACCGGCGAAGGGAACCTGAACGTCGACCTGACATTCGACAGCATGGACGATTTTTCGCCCGCGGCGGTGGCGCGTAAGGTTGATGCTCTGAACAAATTGCTGACGGCGAGAACGGAACTTTCGAACCTGCTGTCGTACATGGACGGCAAGAGCGGAGCCGAAGATCTTATCGCCAAGGCCCTGAAGGACCCGGCCCTGCTGCAGGCGCTGACTTCGGAAGCGAAACCGGGTACGGACGCCCCCAGTGAACAGGAGCAAGACAATGGCTGATGCTAACCAGGAAGCAGGAGCGCCCCAGCGTGGCGCGGAAGAAGTTATGGAAGTCGGGGAGTTTGAGTCTCTTCTTCAGAAGCAATTCAAGCCAAAGACCGACCGAGCCCAGCAGGCCATTCAGTCGGCAGTGCGAACGCTTGCCGAGCAGGCCCTGTCTGAAACTGCGCTGATATCCGATGATGCAGTAAAGACGGTCGAGGGCATCATTGCCGCCATTGACCAGAAGCTGACCGAGCAGGTCAATCAGATCATCCACAACGAGGATTTTCAGCAGCTTGAAGGCACGTGGCGCGGCTTACACTTTATGGTCAACAACACCGAGACCGACGAGACGCTGAAGATTCGCGTGCTGAACATATCGAAGAAGGACGTGGCCAAGACCATAAAGAAATTCAAGGGCACGGCCTGGGACCAGAGCCCGCTGTTCAGGAAGCTCTACGAGGAAGAATACGGCACCCCCGGCGGTGAGCCGTACGGCTGCCTGATGGGTGATTACATGTTCGACCACAGCGCGCCGGACGTGGAGATGCTCGGCGGCATGGCGCAGATTGCGGCTGCGGGGCACACGCCGTTCATTGCCGGGGCCAGCCCGACGGTCATGAACATGGAGTCCTGGCAGGAGTTGGGCAATCCTCGCGACCTGACGAAGATATTCCAGACGGCCGAGTACGCCCCCTGGCGGTCGCTGCGCGACTCTGAAGACTCCCGGTACGTCGGCCTGGCCCTTCCGCGGTTCCTATCTCGGTTGCCGTATGGCGCCAAGACGGAGCCTGTGGATGAGTTCGACTTTGAGGAAGAGACCGGTGGCGGCCAGCACAGCAAGTACACATGGTCGAATGCGGCGTACGCCATGGCGGTGAACATCAATCGTGCATACAAGCAATTCGGCTGGTGCTCGCGGATTCGCGGGGCCGAGAGTGGCGGCATGGTGGAAGGCTTGCCGTGTCACACCTTCCCGACCGACGACGGCGGTGTGGACATGAAGTGTCCCACGGAGATAGCCATCACTGACCGGCGTGAGGCCGAGCTTGCCAAGAACGGTTTCATGCCTCTGTCGCACTGGAAGAACACCGACTACGCGGTATTCGTCGGCGCCCAGTCGCTGCAGAAGCCGGCGGAGTACGACGATCCGGACGCCACGGCGAACGCAAACCTGGCGGCCAGGCTGCCGTATTTGTTCGCAACCTGCCGGTTTGCGCATTTTCTCAAGTGCATCGTTCGCGACAAGATCGGCTCGTTCAAGGAACGTGCCGACATGGAGAAGTACCTGAACAACTGGATCATGAAGTACGTCTGCGGCGATCCAACAAACGCCAGCGAGGACGAAAAGGCCCGCCGGCCGTTGGCCCAGGCCGAGGTGACCGTCGCGGAGGTGGAAGGCAATCCGGGTTACTACTCGGCGAGGTTCTATTTGCGCCCGCATTACCAACTGGAAGGTCTGACCGCATCACTGCGGCTTGTTTCGAAGCTGCCGTCGGTAAAGGCAGGCGGATAGGTGAGGTAATGGCGCGACCGGGCCGGCGGACCGACCCGGTCTAGCGGCCAAAGCTGTGTGAGAATCGGTTAGGTGCCGGTCAACGGCGCCGATATTCAAAGGAGAAGGTAAGATGGCTTTTGACTGTTTCCTCAAAATTGATGGCATCAAGGGTGACAGCGGCGACAGCGCCCACAAGGAATGGATCGAATTGGAGTCGTTCAATCACAAGATATCTCAGCCGGTAGGCGGGGCCATGAGCGCCCAGGGTGCTCACGCCGGCGGCCGGGCAGATCATGGCGATTTCAGCGTCACCAAGCGTCTGGACAGTGCAACGCCCAACCTGGAGCTGCACTGCTGCAACGCCAAGCCCATTCCGAACATCACGATAGAACTGTGCCGGGCGATGGGCGACAAGACGGTGTTCATGATCTACAAGTTCAAGGAAAACATGGTCAGCAGTGTCCAACAGCATGGGAGCACCGTAGGCGAGGATCCGATTCCGCTGGAACAGGTGACCTTTAGGTACGGGACTATCAGTTGGGAATACACGCCCACAGACCCGACCGGCGGCGGAAAGACGGGCGGTACGATCCAGGCAGGTTGGAGCACACTGGAAAACAAGTCCGTTTAGCTGTAATCAATTGTTTGGCCGACCGCGTGTGTGGTTCTGGATGTGCCGGAACGAAACCCCGAGGCGCGGTCGTTACGTCGCTTCTTTCAGGCGAGGCGTTGCTGTTCAGTCAAACGGCATGTGGGTTGACTGGGAAATGCGCCCTGACAGCTAATCTGCGGTGATGGGGCTGGCGTGAAAATAGTTCACGGCCGGCTTCCATTCGAGCCGACCGCACCCGGCGAGCGTTCTGCTCGGGGCTGGCAGCGATGTGGCCGACCAATACTTTAGGATGCGCCGAAGAGGGATGTGGACTATGCAGGCTGAAGAATTATTACGTCAGGGCCAGCTCGATGAGGCACTGAGAACACTAAAGTCTCAGGTTCAGCACGACCCGGCAGATCCCAAACTCAGGGTGTTTCTGTTCCAGTTGCTCAGCGTTATGGGCCAGTGGGATCGCGCGATGACGCAGCTGAACGTAGCGGCGGAAATGGATGCCGGGAACCTGTTAATGGCACAGATGGGTCGGTCGGCACTAAATTGCGAAGCGCTGCGGGCCGAGGTGTTCGCAGGACGTAGAGCGCCGCTGATCTTTGGTGAACCACCGCAGTGGGTTGGCTGGCTGGTCCAGGCCGCCGAAATGGCGGCCAATGGGCAGTACGGCCCGTCGGGAGAACTTCGCGGCCGGGCATTTGATGCCGCACCGGCGATAGGCGGTACGATCGACGGACAGTCGTTTGAATGGATTGCCGACGCAGACTCGCGTCTGGGTCCGATGCTCGAGGTCATCGTGGAAGGTCGGTATTATTGGGTGCCGTTCTCCGCGGTGCAATCGATTAGGATAGAGCCTCCGGCAGACCTTCGTGATGTAGTCTGGGCGCCAGTTCAGTTTACCTGGGCAAACGGCGGTCAGACTGTGGGTTTGATCCCGTCGCGGTACTGCGGGTCAGCCGACAGTGAAGATTCGGCTATTCGGCTGGCGCGAAAGACGGATTGGACTGAACCGGCCGAGGGTCTTCACGTCGGGTTAGGTCAGCGGATGTTTGCCACTGACCAAGGCGAGTACCCGTTGCTGGCGACGCGTCAGATCACGCTGGCGACATGCTGCGAGGGCTGTTCATGCGGGGGTGAAGGAGGCGACTGATGCCCGAGCCAAGTCGAGCCGAGCGTCTGCTGCCTTGCCTGCTGGACAGGGTGACGGATGAACAGCCCGAAGCCCAACGTGAGGGCTCTGATCGCCGGGTGGTTTCGTTGCGGCGTTATCGCGAGGGGGTTCGACGCGATCTGGAAAGTCTCCTGAACGCCAGTTGCCACGGCGAGTCGGAGGAATTCAGCCGGTTTAAACAGGTAGCCGATTCGGTTCTGAACTTTGGTATTCCCGACCTGTGTGGTCAGACGGTTTCGGGCCTGAGTATGGGGGATGTTCAGCAGCAGCTCCGCCAGGCCATCATTCAGTACGAGCCACGGATTATCTCCAGCACGCTTTCGGTTCGAGTAGCGACAGTGGCCGACAGGGACAGTGGCCACTGCGTGAGCTTTGAGATTACCGGCCAACTGTGGGCCATGCCGGCTCCGGATCCGCTATACTACACTACCGAGGTTGACTTGGAGACGGGCCAGTTCCAGATTAAGGATCGGGCCCATGGATGAGCGGTTTTTGGCGCTTTTCGATCGCGAGATTGGCCATCTTCGCAAGACGGCTGGCGAGTTCGCAAAGGCATTTCCGAAGATTGCCGGGCGGTTGTCGCTGGATGAGTTCAGGTGCGACGATCCTTACGTCGAAAGGCTGCTCGAGGGCTTCGCGTTTTTGGCGGCCAGGGCGCAGCTGAAACTGGAGGCTGAGTTCCCGCGATTCACTCAGTCTATGCTGGAGACTCTGTATCCGCACTACTTGGCGCCTACGCCGTCGATGGCGTTAGTCCAGTTTGCTCCCGACCTGACGGAGACCGGTCTTGCCGACGGACAAATCGTGATGCCACGGGATACTGTTCTTCGCGGTTTGTTGGGAAAGCACGATCAAACCCGCTGCACCTACCGCACGGCCCACGAAGTGCCGTTGTGGCCGATCAGGCTGACAGAGGGTCAATACTGTACCCGCGAGCTGGCGACGTTGGAGATTCCGGCTGATCTTGGTGCTGCTGCTGCGGTACGGTTGCGGCTGGATGCGACGGCCGGCGTGGCGTTCAACGACATCAAGATGGATGAGCTGACGCTATACCTTCGTGGCACGGGGCGCGGGGAGATGCGGTTGTACGAGCAGTTGATGGCGCATTCGATCGGCATTCTCATCCAGTCGCCCACCCGACCGGTTCAGTGGCGTGTTCGCGGCGGAGGGGTTGAACGGGTGGGATTCGCCGACCGGGAAAAACTGTTGCCCTACGATGGCCGATCGTTCCAGGGATACAGGCTTGTGCATGAGTACTTCGCCTTCCCTGAACGGTTCATGTTCGTCAAACTGACAGGCTTGGGCGACGGGCTGCGCCGATGCCAGGGGGGACAACTTGACGTGGTAATACTTCTGGACAAGGCCGACACCGAACTGGAAAACGCCATTGACGCGAGCAACTTCGTGCTGTTCTGTTCGCCGGCGATCAACTTATTTCCCAAGCGAACCGACCGAATCCAGGTTTCCGACCGCGTATCGGAGTTCCACGTCGTGCCGGACCGGACCCGCCCGGAAGACTTCGAGGTTTATCAAATTGAAAGCGTTACGGGCTACGGCGCCACGAGCGACCAAGAACGTCAGTTCAAGTCGTTCTACGCCTGCGGCGATTCCGACGCCGGCGCCGCCGACGGGGGGGCCTACTACGCGGTGAATCGTGAGAAACGGCGTTGGTCCAACCACGACAATCTGTACGGGACGCGCACTTCGGGCTACACGGGCAGTGAGGTGTTTGTATCGTTGGTTGACGCCCAGGCAGCCCCGTTTTCAGCCGAGATCAGGCAGTTGGGCGTTACGGCGTTGTGCACGAACCGGGATCTGCCCGTTCGCATGCCGATAGGGGTTACCGACAGCGACTTTGACATGGAGACAAGCGCCCCGGTGGAGGCCGTTCGATGCCTGCGGAAGACCGATCCATCCGCCTCGCACGCTGAGGGCGAAGTCGCCTGGCGGGCCATCAGCCACCTGTCGCTGAATTACCTTTCTATCGTGGATGATCCAAAGGAAGGCGCCGCGGCACTTCGAAGCCTGCTTTTGTTGTACGGGCACACTACGGATGCGGCGACACGCAGGCAGATCGAGGGCGTGCGCAATATCAGCAGCAAGCCGGTTGTCCGTCGGATCGTTCGGGACGGGCGCCTGGCGTTCGCTCGGGGACTGGAAATTACCGTTACGTTCGATGAAGCGGCGTTCGAGGGTACGGGCGTATTCTTGTTGGGCGCCGTGTTGGAACGGTTCTTCGCCAAGTACGTTTCGATCAATTCCTTCACGGAAGCGGTCGTTCGGACCGTGGACCGTGGAGAGCTGATGCGATGGCCGATAACCGTGGGACAGAGGCATCTTCTCTAGAACACCGTCTTCAGGAGCAGCCGTACGAGTTCGACTTCTTTCAGGCGGTGCGGCGCCTTCAGTGCGCGCAGCCCGGCAAGCCGCTTGTGGGCAGTTCTCAGCGTCCGCAGGACGATCCGGTGCGATTTCGCCAGGTTCCCTCGATGGCCTTTGCTTCCTCTGCGTTGGCCGAGTATCGACCAGCCCAGGCGGGCCGGGCGGGGGAGATGTTCGTCAATTTCCTCGGGCTTCTGGGCCCCAACGGCCCGATGCCGTTGCACCTGACCGAGTACGTCCACAGCAGGGAACTGGCGCACGATTCAACGGCGGCTCGGTTCCTGGACATTTTCAATCACCGCATGATCTCGCTGCTGTATCGCGCCTGGGCGGTCAACGAGCAGACGGTCAACTTCGAACGCGGAGATGATGACCGCTTCGCGTTTTACATAGCCAGCATGTTCGGGCTGGGAATGCCGGCTTTTCGTCGACGGGACCGGGTGGACGACGTGGCCAAGCTGTTTTTTTCCGGCCACCTGGCAGGCCAGACGAAACACCCCGAGGGGCTCTGCGCGATTTTAGAGACGTACTTCAGAATTGTCACGGGCGTGGAGGAGTTCGTGGGCCAGTGGGTAGACTTGCCGGGCGAGTATTGCTGTCGCTTGGGCGAATCGCCCGAGACGGCCACACTCGGCCACACCACGATCGTCGGGCATCGGGTCTGGCAGTGCCAGCACAAGTTCCGCATAAGACTCGGGCCGATGTCGCTGGCCGACTATCAGCGCATGCTGCCCGGCGGCGATAGCCTGGGTCGGCTGGTCGACTGGGTGCGGAACTATCTCGGCGATGAACTTGATTGGGATGTGCAACTGATCTTGAAAAAGCAAGAAGTACCGAGAACGAAACTCGCCCAGCTGGGGCAACTGGGCTGGTCCACGTGGATTGGCAGCACGCCTGCGGAAAAGGATGCGGACGACCTGATTCTAAAACCATTCGCCGCCTGAGCGGCGATCCAAGAGGCAGGAAGAAAAGCGATGGCAGAGATTAGTCGAGTGGCAATGTTCGGGAAGTTGAACGAAGTGGCCTACAAGGCCATAGAAAGCGCTACAGTGTTCTGCAAGCTGCGGGGCAACCCGTACGTGGAACTGCTGCATTGGGTGCACCAGATAATAAAGCTCCAGGATTCGGACATTCACCGAATCTTACGGCGTTTCGAGATCGATCCGTCCCGCCTGGCGGCGGACATGACCGCTGCGCTGGACAGGCTGCCCCGCGGTGCGACGTCGATCAGCGATCTGTCGGCCCATCTGGAAGAGACGGCTGAACGGGCGTGGGTCTACGCCACGCTGCTTTTCAAGGAATACCAGGTTCGCACCGGTCACCTGATAGTGGGCGCGTTGAAGACGCCTAATCTGAAGAACGTCCTGCTGGGCATCTCCAAGGAGTTCGACAAGATCAAGTGTGAGGAGTTGACTGACCAGTTCGCCAAGATCGTCGGCGGCTCGCCGGAAGATGCCCTTCGCGCGAGGGACGGTTCGATACCGATAGGCGGCGGGGCGACCCCCGGCGAGGCGAGCGGGGCGATGGCGCCCGCGGAAATGGGCAAGCAGGAGGCCCTGGGGCGATTCAGCGTGGACCTGACCGAACGGGCCAGGAGCGGAGAAATGGACCCGATCGTCGGGCGAGACGAGGAGATACGCCAGATCGTGGACATTCTCATGCGCCGTCGGCAGAACAATCCGATACTCACCGGCGAGGCCGGTGTGGGCAAGACGGCAGTCGTCGAGGGCTTTGCACAGCGGATCGTCTCCGGGGACGTGCCTCCGCCGTTGCGAGACGTCAGTGTGCGCACGCTCGATTTGGGTCTGCTTCAGGCCGGCGCCAGCATGAAAGGCGAGTTTGAAAACCGTCTTCGCCAGGTCATTGAAGAGGTTCAAAGCTCACCCAAGCCGATCATACTTTTCATTGACGAAGCGCACACGCTCATCGGCGCCGGCGGTGCGGCCGGGCAGGGTGATGCCGCTAATCTGCTCAAGCCGGCCCTGGCCCGCGGCACGTTGCGGACCGTGGCGGCGACGACGTGGGCGGAATACAAGAAGTACTTCGAGAAAGACCCCGCCTTGACCCGGCGGTTCCAGGTGGTCAAGATCGACGAGCCGACCGAGCAGAAGGCCACGCAGATGACTCGGGCGTTGGCGTCCAAGCTCGAGAAGCATCACCGCGTGCTGATCCTCGACGAGGCGTTGGAAGGAGCCGTTAAACTGTCGCACCGGTACATTCCCTCCCGTCAACTGCCGGACAAGGCCGTGAGCCTGCTGGACACCTCGTGTGCCCGCGTTGCGGTCAGCCAGTACGCGATGCCGGCCTCGGTGGAAGACTGCCAGCGACGCATTGAGGCACTGGAAGTTGAGATGGGTATACTGAGCCGGGAAACTTCCGTAGGACTCGACCACCGGGTACGACAGACTGAGATCGAGGAGAAACTGCAAGAAGAGCGAAATCGGCTAGCGGAACTCAAGAAGCAGTGGGACCAGGAGAAGGAATTGGTCGTGTCCATTCTGAGTTTGCGGGCCAAGCTGCGAGGCGACAGCGACGGGCGGATCGAATCGGCCCCGCCGCCGGCGGTCGAGACGAAAGACAAGGCTGTGGCGACCGAGGAGCAAACCCCCGCCGAGCAGCCGAAGCCCTCGGCCGGGGCCCAGGAGCCGGTGCAGGACCGCCAGGCCTTGCTGTTGGAGCTGCAATCGCTTCTGACCAAACTGGCGGACTTGCAGGGTGAGAATCCACTGATACTGCCCAACGTCGACGCCCAGGCCGTCGCGTCGGTAGTTGCCGATTGGACGGGAATACCTGTGGGGCGTATGGTCAAGGACGAGATCGCCAACGTACTGGCACTGGCGGACAACATGGGCAAGCGTGTAATAGGCCAGCGTCACGCCCTCGATACGATCGCCAAACGGATTCAGACCTCTCGCGCCGGCATCGACAATCCCAATCGCCCGATCGGCGTGTTCATGCTGGTCGGTCCCAGCGGGGTCGGCAAGACCGAAAGCGCCCTGGCATTGGCCGAGGTGCTGTATGGCGGCGAGGACAACGTCATCACCATCAACATGAGCGAGTTCCAGGAAGCGCACACCGTATCCACCCTCAAAGGTGCGCCACCCGGGTACGTCGGCTACGGGGAGGGCGGGGTCCTTACCGAGGCGGTGAGGCGCAGGCCGTACAGCATCGTTCTGCTGGACGAGGTTGAAAAGGCCCATCCGGACGTGCACGAGATATTCTTCCAGGTTTTTGACAAGGGCCACATGGAAGACGGCGAAGGCCGAATGATCGACTTCAAGAACACCATCATCCTGCTGACCAGCAATGTCGGCAGCGACCTGATAATGGGCATGTGCAAGGACCCGGAGCTGCTGCCGGAACCGGAGGGTATAGCCAAGGCCCTGCGTGAACCGTTGCGGAAGGTATTTCCGGCGGCCTTGCTTGGCAGGTTGGTCGTCGTGCCGTTCTACCCCATCAGCGACGAAGTGCTGCAGTTGATCATCCGCCTGCAATTATCCCGAGTGGGCAAACGGATGGCTGAGAGCCATCATATTCCTTTCAAGTACGACGACAAGGTTGTGGAATTGATCTCCAGCCGATGCACCGAGGTTGAAAGCGGCGCCCGGATGGTTGATGCGATACTTACCCATACGCTGCTGCCTGAAATCAGCATGAAGTTTCTGAATAGCCTGGTCGAAGGCCGGGGCATAAGCTGCGTTCAGGTGTCGGCCGAGGACGGCGAATTCAGCTATCGGTTCGACTAGGGGCGGCAAGAGCAGGAAGAGAGAGGTGATGGCCAATGGCGCGAACACAAGCACAAAGAGAAGTCGCGATCATAACGCCTTTGGGCGGGGATGTGTTGCTGTTGCGCCGCATGACGGCGACGGAGCATATGGGTCGGCTGTTTGCCTACGAAGTGGAACTGCTCAGCGAGGACGCGAACATCGCGTTTGGAGATATTCTCGGCAAGAACGCCACTGTTCGCGTGCTGGGCATGGCTGCTGAGCCGCGATATTTCAACGGCTATGTCAGCCGATTTGTTCAGGTGGGCGTTTTGGGTTCGCTGACGCAATATAGTGCGACACTGGTGCCCTGGCTGTGGTTTTTGACTCGCACATCCGACTGCCGAATCTTTCAGAACATGAAAGTGCCGGACATTATCGCGCAGGTCTTCGGGGACTTCGGGTTCAGCGATTTTGAACGTCGGCTGAACAAAGAGTACCGCATATGGGAGTACTGCGTTCAGTATCGGGAAAGCGCTTTCGATTTCATCAGCCGACTGATGGAGCAGGAGGGCATTTATTACTACTTCCGGGCGGAGAACGGCAAGCATACGCTGGTGTTGTCTGACGCGGACAGTTCGCACGACCCGTACCCTGAGTACGACAGTATTCGCTATCACCACCAGGGCGATGTCGTAACCGACTACGAGTACATCTCGGATTGGTCGTTCGAGCAGGCGGTTCAGTCCGGCGCGTGCGTGCTGAGTGATTTCGACTTCAAGAACCCCAAGACCTCGCTGAAGTCCCGAGCGGAGATCAGCCGTTCCCACGATTCGTCCGGATTCGAGGTATACGACTACCCCGGCGAATACACCACGCCCAATGAAGGCGAGGCATGCTCGCGGCTGCGAATCGAGCAGTTGCACAGCAACTTCGAGGTTGCCACTGGCCAGGGCAATGCGCGTGGCATAGCCACTGGTTTCAAGTTCGAATTGACCGACCATCCCCGTACAGATCAGTGCCGGGAGTACCTGGTTACGTCGACGAGTTACGAGGTTGAATCGGACGAATACGACTCATCGGGCCGGGCGTTGGGCACTGGGCCGAACTACAAGGTTCAATTCACCGCCGTCGAAGCCCAGACCCCGTTTCGGTCGGCTTCGGTGACGAGTAAGCCGACGATTCCCGGGCCGCAGACGGCGATGGTGGTCGGCTCAGCGGGTGAGGAAATAGACGTCGACGAGTACGGGCGGGTAAAGGTTCAGTTCCACTGGGACCGTTACGGTGAGGCCGACGATAACAGCTCATGCTGGGTGCGGGTTGCGCAGGTGTGGGCTGGGAAGAAATGGGGGGCGATGTACATTCCGCGAATCGGGCAGGAAGTGGTCGTAGAATTCCTCGAGGGCGACCCGGACCGCCCGTTGATCACGGGGCGCGTCTACAACGGCGTGACCATGCCGCCCTACGAGCTGCCGGCCAACAAGACCATTTCGACGCTCAAGTCGAATTCCTCCAAGGGTGGGGAAGGGTTCAACGAGGTCCGCTTCGAAGACAAGAAAGGCGAGGAGCAGATGTTCGTCCACGCCGAAAAGAACCAGGACATACGTGTCAAGAACGACTGCTTCGAGTGGATCGGGAAAAACCGTCACCTGATAGTCAAGACCGACCAGTTCGAGCACGTCAAGAACAATCGCCACGAGATGGTAGATGCCGATCACATGGAGGAAATCGGCAAGGATCGTCACTTGAACATAAAGGGCAAAGAGGCCAAGGCGGTGACCGGATCGCATTCGTTTACGGTCTCCGGCGACGTGATCGAGGTCTTCAAGGCCAATCACTCGGAACAGACCACGCAGAATTACTACCTCAAGGCGATGGGCGTGGTGATAGAAGCGACGACGGGCATCACGCTCAAGTGCGGCGGCAACAGCGTGGTGATCGACACGATGGGTGTGACGGTAAAGGGCAGCATAGCCACGATCGAAGGGTCCATGGTGAAGATCAACTCCGGCCCAGGCTCTCCGGCGGCCTCTGGCAGCGCTGGCAGCGTCGTGACTCCTGCTG
Organism: Planctomycetota bacterium; assembly: GCA_013203365.1. Lineage (GTDB taxonomy): Bacteria > Planctomycetota > Phycisphaerae > SM23-33 > FEN-1343 > JABMQG01. Next base: position 16,000 of record JABMQG010000241.1, read on the forward strand.
CGCCCACCGAGGCCGAAGAGGCCGACAAAGCCGATCCAGGCGAGGTGGCCGAGATCAAGGCCGAACAGCGTCAGACCAAGAGCGGCAAGTACGGGGCTGTGCCGGTCAAGCCTTTCAAGCCGCCGACCGAGGAGCAGGCCGAAGAGCAGAAAACCAGTTGGATCGAGATCGAGATGGTGGACGAGAACGACGCCCCGGTTACCGGGGAGGAATACAAAGTCACACTCCCTGACGGCGAGACCGTGGCGGAAGGTACACTGGACGACAAGGGTTTCGCCCGTATCGATGGGATAGATCCCGGCAATTGCAAGATTACCTTCCCGAACCTGGATCAAGAAGCGTGGGAACTGGCGTGATGGAATTGGATTTGACGAAAGTTACCTGGTAACGGCGATATGATGCAATGATCCACAACAACCCTTCGGTCGTGCCCGTAACGAGCAGCTATCTAAAAGAGTGGCGAGGATAACCCAGTGGGTGATCTGAATACACATGCAATGGTCGGGGAAAAGGTCATGGCCCTGCTGAAGGACAAGGGGCCCAAGGACGACAATGACCGGCCCCGTGAGAACTATATATTTTTCGAGCTGGGCAACTTTTTCACCGACTTGTCTCAGCTTCGCGACCCGTTCGCCTGGATTGGTGCGAAGATCAAGGTTTGGCAGACGGCCCGGAAGGAGCATTGGACATTCACGCTCGATAGCATTGTCGACCTCGATGGCTACCTTGAAGAGATGATGGGACAGGCCGGCGTCCATGGCGAGTTGCCGACGTTTCTCAGGGAGTTCGCTCGTCTGATCGGGTGCGAGAAGTTCGTGAAGAAGGTCGATCCGCCGATCCCGGTCAAGGAGTTCGACCGTATCTTTGAACAGATCGAACATGAAAAGCAGTACAAGGGTTATACACAATACTGGCCTCACGAGCACCTGGATTTTCCGCCCTGGCCGTACGGAAACGTAGTCGGTTACCGCTCGCAATCCAAGGTGGATCGTCACCAGTGCGATTCTGAATCGGAAGGGGAGTCGCCACAAAGCGGCGATCAGGGCAAGGCCAAGTCGGTCAAACGCAAGGTTCTGGATTGCCTCGATCTGCAGATAGAGTTCTGCGCCGAATTGCTGACTACCGTGGAGTTCGAGTGGCGTAATTTGACGGAGCAGGCCGACACGCCGGCCAATCGCGAGAAGCGAAACGCGATCCTGGCCCTGTACGGGCATGTCAGCCACGTGATCGAGGATTTCTTTTTTCACTCGAACTTCATAGACAAGGCGTGGTCCCGCATGCAAAAGCCTCTGCCAGGCAACGACAATACGCCCCACTGGCAGCGGGTCTTTCTCCGACGTCTGCGCAGCCCGAAGGGCACTGACAACACCAACGCGCAGCTCAGTACGAAGAATTCAGATTTCAACGACCTGGTGTATACTGGCTGCTTCGGGGGCGACGATGTTTTCTTCACGCTCAAAGACGCGTTGAAGACATTTCAAACCAAGCATGACATACGGAACGAGCCGTGGTTTGCGGCGATGCCATCGGAGGGTCAGAAGGTCCTGCTGCCGTTTTTCGACGACACAGAACGAAAAAAAATGAATGAGAAAGACTCGAATGGGCAATACAAGCACCCGGCAGAAAGAGAGAAATGGTTCAAGGCCATTCGTGATTTCGTGAACAATAGTGATTCGTACATAGCTGCCGGCCAGGTCGCAGCAAAGATGAAAGGCAAAGAGTTTCTTCACGAATACAGCGTCAAGGCGCTCAAGAAGATGTGCGAGATCGACAAGAAGATGTACGACAAGTACAGCGGCTCGGCAGGTGTGCCGGACGATTATTGTGGCTGCTTCGCGTTCATGATGGAGCTTATCAGCCAGGCCGACGAAGCCGAAGACAAGTCAAACAAGAGGGCCGCGGAACTGGACCAAATCGCGGTTGCGGTGGAAGTGTCCGACATGAGTGGTTCAGGTGGTGGCAGTTCGCCTTACTACATGAACCAGGCAATCGTGCCCTCGCACAACGGGGCCGCCCGTGAGACGATCGGGACGCATTCGCTGATAAACAAGGACAACGCCCGCAAGCAGCCCCTTTTCGAGCAGTCACTAAATGTGGCCGTCCACGTCGCCTGCTACATAGCCGAGGTCATGTGCCGGCAGATCGACCGGCAGGACGTACCAACGGCCCGCTTTAACAGGGATGCGAAGTCCAAGTCACCGAATGGTGCGGTGAATACGGTAAGCATGCCGAAATATGTGAATTGGCTTGATCTGCTGCGTCACTTTTTATGCCATCCGGACGAATGCGAACACAAGTGGCACGTTGAGGCCATGTGGAACAAGACCCCTCCGCAATATCACGTGGTCAAGTACGCGGAATGGGATATGACCAGCGACCGCATGAAACTGGTCAGGCGCGACCACTTGAAGGAACTGTACAAGAACATCGCCACCAACGCCGAGGCCGACTGGCAAAAAGTGAAGACCACATGAGTGCCGCCGGGTGTAATGCAAGTTGCTTCCGGCATGGCCGGGGATGACGACAATGAGTGAAGACATACGCCACATCGCGAAAGACAACGACTGTATTTCCAGCATAGCCGAGAAATACGGCCATTTTTGGGAAACGGTCTGGAACCACCCGGAAAACGCCGAACTGAAAAAGAAGCGAGGCGATCCGAACGTCCTGTATAGTGGCGACGAGGTGTTTGTCCCGGCGCTGCGTGAGGGCAGCGAACAGATTCCGACCGAAAAGCGACATCGTTTCCGTCGTAAGGGCGTGCCCGCAATGGCGAGGTGGCGATTCCGCGACGAAAAGGGCAACCCAAGGGCGGGTATCGAATATGTCCTAATTATCGACGACGAAAAAACCGTCGAGGGCAAGACCGATTCGGACGGTGTTATTGAAGTGCCCATTTCCCCCGAGGCTAAAGAGGCCAGGCTGACGCTCCGGGACGGCGAACATGAGGAACACTACCGCATGGAGCTGGGTGGAATGGATCCGGTCAGTGAGGAATCCGGCGCGATAAAACGGTTGGAGAACCTCGGGGTCGACTGCGGCCGGGACGGCGACCGCTTCGAACAGGGCCTGAAAGAGTTTCAACTCAATCATGGACTTGAGGCGACCGGCAAACTAGACGAGCAGACACAGAAGAAGCTGCTGGAAGAGCACGGCTGTTAAAGCCGAAGCCACAGCCGACCTGAGCGCTACAGGAAAACTTAAAGTGCTCTAGGATGGAGAATCTGAAATGCCTCCTGCTGCAAGAATAGGCGACATGCACACTTGCCCCTTAAGCGACGGGCCCAAGCCTCACGTCGGCGGCCCTGTTCTTTTGGGAGAGCTCACCGTCTTGATCGGGTTCATGCCCGCTGCCAGGCTTGGCGACACGGTCACCTGTGTCGGCCCGCCGGACACCATTGCCAAAGGGGCCCCGACGGTCTTGATCGGCAACAAGCCGGCGGCCCGCCTGGGCGACCAGACGGCCCACGGCGGCGCGATCGTGCTTGGCTGCTTCACGGTAATGATCGGTGAAAGCGGCGGGGGTGGCGGTGGCGGCGGCGG
>JABMQG010000022.1 GCA_013203365.1 Planctomycetota bacterium
CTCAGCAGGAACCGTACGAGATTACACCCTATAAAACCCGCTCCTCCGGTCACCAGGTACCTAGCCATTCAATTCTCCGGTCAAAAGCCGACTTCCGCATCCCAATGCTTCGCCCAGAAACATGGTGAAAAAAAAAGCCTTCAGCCCAGCCTCTTCTTCTCGTAATCGATCACCTTTTGCAGTGTTTCGCGCAGCGTCACCTTGGGCTCGTAGCCGATCAGCCGACGAATCTTCGTCAGGTCGGGCGTCCGCTGCATCATGTCATCGAACGGTCGTCCGTAGGCCTGTTCGTAAGTGAGGTGTTGCTTGCTGCTGCCACTGCCGGTCATTTCCAAGACAAGATCGGCCAGTGCTTCGATGGTTATGCTCTCGGTGGTTCCGACGTTGACGATTTCCCCGACCGCGTCATCACACTCAACAAGCCGCATCATCGCGGCAACCACGTCGTTGACGCTGGAGAAACATCTGCTTTGCGCGCCTGTCCCGTAAACTTGCAGGGGTTCGCCACGCAGGGCCGCGCGTACGAACCGCGGAACGACCATGCCGTATGCGCCGGTCTGCCTGGGGCCGACCGTGTTGAACAGCCGGCACACCACGGTATGGAGGCCGAACTGATCGTGATAGGCCAGCGCCAGGAACTCATCCACCATCTTGCTGCATGCATAGCACCATCGGCTAAGACGCGTGGAGCCGAGAACCACATCGTCCTCTTCCGCAAACGGCACGCGATTCGATTTGCCGTACACCTCGCTGGTGGAAGCCAGGAGGGTCTTTCGACTGAACTTATTCGCCAACTCCAGCACTACTTCACTGCCGTGAATGTTGGTTTCGATGGTGCGAACGGGCTGATCCACGATCAGCTTGACCCCGACCGCCGCTGCCAGGTGGAAGATGACGTCGCATCGATCCACCAACTGAACCATGGTGACTGCGTTGCAAACGCTTTCGCGGACGAACTGAAAGCCGGGCCTGCCAAGCATGTGGCGGATATTATCCAGCGACCCGGTGGACAAGTCGTCAACGCATGTCACGCAGTTACGCTCATCTGCGCCCATGATTAAATCGGACAGATGGCTGCCAATAAATCCCGCGCCGCCGGTTATAAGGGCTCTCATCGCTGCCTTGGCCTTTCCCGCCTGTTCATTCACGGCGGTACGTTACGGAGGATAACGCAGGGCAAAGCGGCATACAAGGGGTTGCCGGAATAGTTGCCTTGACAGATGAAACAGTTCAATGTATATTGCTATTTGTGGGTTGACAAATAATCGGTTCGGGCCTTTGACGAGATTCGCCATTGTCGTCCAACCCCGGCTGGCGGCTCTCGCCACAGGCCCTGAGGCTAGGGCCACGTGAAAGAACTGGACATTGAGCACTGTCAGAATTTATTAGCCTACAAGTTCAAAGACATCGAACTGCTGCGTCAAGCACTAATCCACGCTTCCCTGGCAGCTACGCGTTTGAAATCAAACGAGCGGATGGAGTTTCTCGGCGACGCCGTGCTCGGCTTGGTGATCTGCGAGAAACTCTACAAGGACCACAACAGGTACCTCGAAGGAAGACTCACCAAGATCAAATCCGTGGTAGTCTCCCGCCACATGTGCTCGGAAGTAACCGACGAGTTGGGCCTGTCTGAAATGCTGCAGGTGGGCAAGGGCTTCGACTTTAAAGAATTGCCCGAGAGCATCACCGCCGGGGTCCTGGAAAGCGTGATCGGGGCCATCTACCTCGACGGCGGACTCGAACCCGCTCGCGAGTTTATTCTCAAACACATGGATTCCAAGATCGAGACCGTCTTAGCCGATCAGCACGAACTGAACTACAAGAGCATCCTCCAGCAGTATGCCCAGCGGGTATGGAACTGCACGCCTAAGTACGATGTCCTGGACGAAAAGGGGCCCGACCACGCCAAGGCCTTCGAGATATGCGTGGTGTGCGAACATCGGCGTTTCGCCAGCGCCTGGGGCAACAACAAGAAACAAGCCGAGCAGCTCGCCGCAAAGGCCGCCCTGTTCGAACTGGAGCCGGATATAATTCCAACCGAAAACGACGACGGAAAAGAAAAAGAATCTGATTCGCAATTGCCGTTCAGCCAATCGTGACGTAGCGGGTCTCGGCGGTACGGTCGGCTTTCAGTGCCATTTAAAGAAGTAGCCCAGGGCGGCTAATACGATGTTGATCGACTGCAAGACAATCGGCAGCAACCAGCCTCGCCGCCACCGCCGCAACCCGGCATACCAGTGAAGCGCCAGGACGGACACCAGACCAATGTAGACAATAGAAACCAGGACGGTCTCGAGTAAGACCGAACCCAGGGCTTCTTCTGCAAAATCCAGGGCTTCACATGCAAAACAGAAGGCGTGAAAATTGTAAAACAACAACCCACAACTGACCCCCGGGTAGGTGCTCGGTTCACTGGCGACAAGGGTCAGAGGAAACAGTATCCAGTTCTCATATTTCGTCGGCCAGGGATAGTTATCTTGTGACCACAGGGCATTGAGCGTTACCGACACCAGAGCAAACACCCCTATCGTCGCTACGGCCAGCAGCAGTGCCCACGCTGCCGTTCGTTTGTGTGAAGCCCAACATACGCGAGGGTGCTTCTTGTCGGTCAGTTCTGCCATATCCTTACGGGACAGATAATTCACGGAGCTGAGCTGCCCGCACGAAGGGCACTGCTGCATCTGGGGCTCCTGGACATTGGCCGGTTGTGGCCGCAGGCAATGACTGCAGACAAACCACCGGCACCATCGCCGGCCGATCCGCCGGCCGAGAGCCCACATCGCCAGCCCCATCGCCAGCCCCACGACGACCAGGACAATCTCGTACGTGAATATCTGCCCGGCCGTAGGTCCGCAGCCTGGAATGACGGCCAGACACAGCAAGATCATCGCATCACGAAGCCACTGAATGCCGCTCCGCCTGTGCTGAGGCAGTCTCGCAGGTGCGTTCATCGAGCCCTCGCCGTGTCGGATATTGAATATCGCCTTGTTCGCCGTCACCGCTTTGCCGCGCCGGCCTTTTCGAGTGCCTTACCACGGGTGGTGCACCCGATGCACCGGCCGCAGGGCATCGCGCCGCCTCGCAGGCATGACCAGGTCTGATTTATGGGCACCTTCAGTTGCACCGCCAGGTCGACGACTGCCTCATAAGTGTACTGGGACAGCGGCGCATCGATGACAGGGGCCTTGTCTTCGCCCAGACAGCGGCTGACCAGTTGCCAGCACAGCAGTCGTACGGCGTTGGCTCGGTCGGGGTAGTTGCCGGGATTTGCCAGCGTAACGCCCCAGACGACGCGATCGGCCCCTAATGTGTAAGCCCACGCGGCCGCCGCGCACAGCATTGTTGCCGAGAGCATCGGCACGAACGACATTGCCAGTGACTGCCCAACGGCACGGGCGTCCTCGATGTCGCCGCCGGCCTGTAGCAGGGGCGAGGGGCACAACTCCGGCCACTGCCCCAACCCGACCACCTGATGCCGCGCCGGGCTGAACCAATCGCACAAGGCCGCAAAGGCCTCCGCCTCTCGCTGGCCGGCTTGCTGGCCGTACTGAAAATGCAGCAAGGCCAGCCTCCATTCCTGTTGCGCCACCGCCGCGGCCACCGCCGAGGCCAATCCACCGCTGGTGAGCACTACAGAGAGTTTTTTTGCCATTGTCGGATCCTCACAATCGTCCCGCCGGATAGCCAGCCGGTCCACCTGGCGCACTTTTTAACGCCCACAGGCCATGTCGAGTATCACCTTGACCACGTCGGACCTTGCAGCCAATTCCAGTGCCTCAATTGCATTTTCCACAGACATGTGCCGGCTGACCAGATTCGTCACGTCTACTTCGTGCCGCGCGAGGGCATTCAGTGCGTCGGCAAACGGCCCGCATCGCGAACCGATCAGTGTCACCTCGTTAATTACCAGCGAACTCAGGTCCACCGGCTCACCCCCGGCGTAGGTGCTCTTGAGCACTATCGTTCCTCGCGGCCGAACGGCTCGGCATGCAAGGGCCAATCCACTGGCCGCCCCGGTTGCATCGACTACGACGTCGGCGTCCTGCCTGGGTACGAAATCGCCCACCTCGGCCGTCTGGATGTGCACCTTCTCAGCCAATTCGAGCTTCTCGGAATGCTTGCCCACCAATACCAGCGACGGACAAATCCGGTGCACGACACGGGCAATCAGTTGGCCCAGCGTGCCATCGCCCAGTACGACCACCTTCTGTCCCCGCTCGAAGCGGACCTGCCGAACCAATTGGAACGCCGCGGCCAACGGCTCCACCATCACGGCCTCGTCGTCGCTGAGCCCATCGGGCACCTCGTGCAGGTTGCCAATCGGCACGGCGACCTTGTCGGCGAAGACGCCGTCTCGGCCATGGATGCCCAGTACGGTCCGCTCGCGACAATGGTTCCGCAGCCCGCTCCTGCACATGCCGCACCGCCCGCACACGCAGTTTATCTCCGCTACAACGCGCTTACCTCGCCACCGCGCCGGCCCGGCTGCAACTCGGCCAACGAACTCGTGACCCAAAACGCCCCGGAAATTCATGTAGCCCCGAACGATCTCAAGATCAGTCCTGCACACGCCCGCACGTATCACTTCAACGACGACCTCCCCGCGCGCAGGGCGAGGGTCGGCGTAATCATCGCGAAAAACAACATCACCTGTGAACTCCACAGCCCGCATGGCATCTATCCCCGGCCGCTCCGACAAAGGCGAAAGACTCTCGGCATGATATAACGTTTTCTGCTCTGGGCGGTAGTCATCGATTCTTGCTTCGCAGTTCCCGTTTTTCGGTTGGCAGACGCCTCTTTCACAGCCCTAGCCAATTCCACCAATGGCGGCTTGGCTTGGCCGGAGGCGGGGCGAACGGGTCTTCCTTCTCGGCAATCAATCGCCGCCAAAGCTTCGCGTCGTACTGGCCGTCCAAGTACGTCATCTCGACCAAGCTGCTGCGAGCGGCCCGGCGAACGGCGAAGTCCTCGTCGCCCAGCGACCTTATAAGCGTCCCAAGCACGGGGGCGGTCTTGTATTGCCGCAACGCGCGAACGCACCGCACCCGCACGGCCGGGTCCGGGTCGCCCCTTGCCTGACGAGACAGCGGCTCGACGGCCGATTCACCCTGAACCTTTTCCTTTCCCAAAGCCTCGGCTGCATCGGCACGAACCTGGGCATCCGGATCGTTTACGAGTGCGTCGATAAGCTCCGGCAGATACTTGTCGCTGCCGGAACGGCCAAGGGCGACGATGGCAGCTGATCGGACAGGGGCCGCGGGGTCCTTTGAAAGGATGGCGTAACCGCGCAGGTATCGCTCCTGCAAACCCCCGTCATTCCGGCTAAGGGCGACAATCCCCTCTCGCCGCAGGTCCGCGTCGTCGGGATCAAAGGCATTGGCGACCTGCTCCTTGGTCGAATCGGCCCCGCGTATCCACCTGACTGGGTTGGCATATTCGCCCCGGCCCCGGCAACCGGCTAGGGCGGCTACAACAACAATAACAATAAGCGCAATTGATCTGTTCATCGTTCCCGCATCATGGCAATTCACTTTTCGCCCGGTGCACTGGTGCCGGCAGCACCGCAGGCTGGTCGGACCCGGCCGAGTGTAGCGGAAAGGCCTTTTGTGGAACAATGGAATTCCTTATTGGCTACCCGGCTGTGTGCGACTTTTTTCCTGGTAGGAAAAATGTCGCACACAGAGCGGGAGAAAGTAGAAAGTAGAAAACACGGCTGACGCCTCGATTGGAGAACCATCCCAATCGGTAAGGCAGGCAACTGGGCGCTTCCCTATCTGCAAGTTGCCAGCGTATTATATCTCCATGCCTCAAACGCTGAGTGAAATTCGCGCGATGCTCGCTTCCGCCGGGCTTTCCCCTCGCAAGAGCTTCGGTCAGCATTTCCTGATAGACCATAACCTGCTGGCAATTATGGTTAAACTCTCCAACGTGGGCCCCGGCGACGTGGTGCTGGAAGTGGGCCCCGGCACGGGAACGCTGACCGATGCCTTGCTGGCAACGGGGGCGAAGGTGCTGGCAGTGGAAATCGACAGGGGCTTGGCGGGGCTGCTTGCCGACCGTTACGCCGGCACGTCGGCACTTCGCTTGATCTGTTGCGACGTGCTGGCCGATAAACACAACATCAGCGGCGAGGTGCTCCAGGCACTGCACCAGTTCGGCACAGATTGCGTCCACCTGGTCAGTAATTTGCCGTACAACATTGCCACGCCTTTGATCTGCGAATGTTTGCTGTCGTCGGCGGCAGCCGCGCGGGCAGATCGGCAGGCCGTGATGTTCAAGACA
>JABMQG010000242.1 GCA_013203365.1 Planctomycetota bacterium
AAGCCATTGCTTCGTACGAGGAATCACAAGCTTGTCCATCAGGCGAGTCAACAGCCACATCAGCGGCGCCGTCGGCTCCCATTCAAAAACGGTCCGCCGGTCCGACTGGCCCGTGGCAACTGCAATCCGCCGCTGGGGACTTGCCTCCGTACGACCACCATGACCAAATAGTGTCAGCACGGCCGCCACCACAGCAGCGAAACCCGCCAGACTCGTCGCGACAGACAGCACGTCCACGCCGAGAATGAAGCCCGCTTCCATTGATAAACTTGTCGTCCCGAGATTCATTTAGATGTCGATGCTCACAATCTGCCTGATCCAGAGAAATCCTGCCACGTTCATCGCCACAACCACCGCCAGCAGGGCCTTGCCCAAGTCGTCGACGAACAGCATGCGGACCCACTCCGGCTCGATCGAGTAGAGAACCAACAGGATCACCGCAGGCATTGCACCCATCCACCGTGCGGCGGCCCGACCTTGCGCGGTGAGAGTTTCCACGCGTTTCTCAAGACGCTGTATCTCGCGAACCGATTCGGCAATGCGGTCCAACGTCTCCCCGAGGTCCCCGCCACGCTGGCGGTGCGTCTGCAAGGCCGAAAAAACCAGCCTGTAATTGGGCCGACCGATCCGCTCGGCCGCGTTGTCCATCGCCGATTCGATCGGCACGCCATATTCGTATTCCCGCAACAGGTGCGCAAACTCCTGGCAGATCGGCGCTGGCAGATTGCCGGCTACCAGCTCGAATGCCTGAACAAGGTTCAAACCCGCACGCACGCCGCTGGCGAGGGTCTGCACACCGTCGACCAGCTGGTCGTCAAGTTTGCTCAACCGCCGACGCCGAAGCAGTCTCAGCGCAGCCATCGGTGCAGCTGCGCCAATCACCGCCCCCATCACCGGCGCCAGCAGGCTATGGACAAACAGGTACGCCAACGCCGCACAGACGACCACGCAGCCGAAGGCGAAATACGTCGCCGAACGCGGCTGAACGTCCAGCAGCAGTGAGGTGCGAAGAATGTGCCCGTAGATACGCTCCTGTTTGAGAATCCATCGGCCAAACGGCTCGGCGCCGCCAAGAACTCCCAAACAGACACCCACGCCCCCGCATACGTAAACGGCAATGTCCAGCGGCGTGAAGTTCATCACCCTATCAGCACTCCAAGTTCGATGCACCCTTTGTCCATCAGTTCCTCGATGAACCGCGGCATATATCCCGTGTGGCGCAAACGCCCAGGGCCGTGGCAACCGGCCCCATCGCCCAGAACAAAGATGTCTTCGGTGATAATCTGCAGACTCTCCGGGTCGATGCCCGCGATCTCGCTAATGTGCGTCACACGACGCTTGCCGTCCGGCGTCCGAGCAATCTGAACCACCAGGTCAATGGCGGCGATGATCTGCTCGCGAATCGCCCGCACCGGCATATCGACGGCCATCAGCACCATGGTCTCCAGACGAATCATAGTCTCCGCCGGACTGTTGGCGTGAATCGTGCTGAGCGAGCCGTCATGGCCGGTGTTCATCGCCTGGAGCATGTCCAGGGCCTCAGGCCCTCGGGTCTCACCTACGATCAGCCGATCAGGCCGCATCCGCAACGCGTTGCGAATCAGGTCGCGAATGCTGTAGGTCCCGCGGCCTTCCACGTTCGCCGGCCGGGTCTCAAGCCGAACAACGTGCTCCTGCGGCAACTGTAGCTCGGCGGAATCCTCCACGGTGATGATCCGCTCGTCGTTGGAAATGAACGAAGCCAGCACGTTCAACGTCGTTGTCTTGCCGCTGCTGGTACCACCGCTGATCAGGATGTTCTTTCTTCCAAGTATGCAGCCTTTCAAGAACGCGCCCGTATTGACCGAAAGGGTCTGCCGCTCGATCAGGTCGTCAATCGTGAACGGGACCGCCGCAAACTTGCGTATCGTCAACGTCGGCCCGGATATGCTCAGCGGGGCGATGATGGCGTTGACACGCGATCCGTCGGGAAGGCGAGCGTCCACCAGCGGCGACGAGCGGTCGATTCGACGACCGAGCGGCGTGATGATCCGCTCGATTATGTTGTGCACCACCTCGTCGCTGAAGAAGCTCCGCCCGGAGTTCTGCAAGACGCCGTCCTTTTCAAGGTAAATGTGGTCCTTGCCCACGACCATGATCTCGTTGACGTTGGGCATGTCCAGCAAGTCTTGCAGCGGGCCGTAGCCGAGCACAACGTCTTCTATCTCTTTGTGAAGCATCCGGCGAACCATGTACAAGCGAAGTTCCGGCTCAATCCGTCGGCATATCTGCTGACGCATCTTGGCAAACTGTGCCTCGGCTGTGGAAACGTCGTCCTTCAGGGTGTCGGACCGCAGCGCCAGCCCCATGTCGCCGACAATGCCATCTATAATTCGGCTGACCCCGTTTTCAAACCGACTGTCCAGCACGTCGGTGTCTTCAAACCCGTAGGCATAGACTATCTTGCCCGTACAGCGCCGGGTAATCTCGCTGAAACTCTGCCGCCAAAGAAACTCCCCCACAAGGTGCTCTCGCATCTCCTGGTCAACCTGCGGCAGTTGATCGGTGACGATCTCGTCGAGGTGGTGCTTTATCAGTGCCACGTGTTCAGAGTCGTCGCGGGTGAACTGTCCGCCGGCCGCGCGAAGGTTCAACCGATCGAGAAGCTCCGCGTGGAGAGTCTGCTCCAGGGCAATCACTCGCTTCCGCACCGGCACCTTGCGATCGTGCCGACGGCCAGCCCGACCGGCGGCGGCCATCATATACAGGCTGAACCCGCCGATGCGAAGCTCGTCTCCGAATTCGCATCGCACGCTTCCGTTGGCGGGAACCTCCATGTTCGCCACGATAACACCATTCAGCCCCAGACTTTCGACGAAATAATGCCCATCCTGGCGGAATATCCTCGCATGCCGCCGACTGACGAACGGGCTGAGCAGGCAAACACTATTGCCCGCGTCACGCCCGATCGTAACTTCGTCGTCGCCCACCTCGATTATCTCGCGAGTGTCGGCGTACTGATTGTATACCCAGATCTCCACGTTACCTCTATTCGCCCAGGCCTCCACGCCCGCGGACCGGCACCTGGGAAGTCAGTAGGTCCCACACCGCTCGGGTAAGCGTTCCGCCCTCGCTCGGCCGCGACGGGTCGTGGGGATAAGCCATCGCCAAATCGTCCGACCTGCGCACGACCAGCGTCATCCGTCCGACCAGCCGCCGCTTGACCTCCAGCAGCTTCGGGACCAGCTCGGCCGGCACCTGAACTTCTACGCTACGGAAGCTTCGTCGGCCGTCGCCGCCGGCTTGGCCGCCCACGCCCATAACTTCCAGAGATTCAATGATCAGTTGCATCTTCGCCGCCGGCTCACCGGGTACGTCGATCGCACCGTACAGGTCCACCCGAACACCCCGACGAACGTAACCGGCGGGTGCCCCCTGACTGTCCACAGGCAAAGAAATCGTCCGCCAGCCAAGTTTCATGCCGGTGGTGTCAGGCTCCATGAACATCTGCTCAGTGTCTACCTTGCGAAGCAGGCTGTTCTTGACAACCAACTGCTTCACGGTCGTCTGCCCCAACACAACATTGCTCCATGGGTAAAGGCCTTTCAGTTTCTCGCCGACCTCAAGCGGAATGTGCACTTTCTCGATGTTGGCATTGGTAAGGGTCTGGCCGGGCGGCAGGTCGCCTTTGACAAGGACGAACGCTACTTGGTTTCTCCGGCGATCGGCCTCGTCCCGCCAGCTTTGAACGTTCAGCAGCACCACGAAAATTACGCCCAGTGCCACGGCCGCCAGCAAAAGTCTCTTGTTGTAAATGTTATAAAAGCCGTTCGCAGACCTCTTTGCCATAGTCTTCTCCACGATTCACTCGGCCATCGCCGGCTGCCTTTGCCGCAGACGATCCCGTTACCATCATCGTCAAAACGCCTCTGTCGTTCAAGCACGACCTATCTGCAAAGGTCACCAGTTTGCGTGATGAATATCTCGAAGAGTCTCAGCCAACGTATTGCCGCCGTCGGCTATGCCGCCCAACATCGAGTCGTAGTCATTGTAGTACAAGTCCGCCAACGCTTCCCAATGTTGGGCTTCGCCCCGAACCCATTCCGGACCATCCAGCCCGTACCGAAAGGACAGCTTGCTGCCAAACTTCTCACCGATAGGCAAGACCGGCGGATAAGTGGCTTCCAGGCGAGTCTGTCGGCCGAGCGGCCAACGATGGTAAAACAGCTCACCCGCCAGATCGCCTGCACCAGGGCCCACCTCGTCCGCAGCGGCTTGCCACTGGTCTATTGCATCAGTCGGACCGTCGCTGTGACGCTGATCCACCAGCTTGGCCGCACGGTTCAAGAGCTTCTCGTTCACAGCCTCATTCGACGTCTCCTCACCGGCAAAATGACGCCACACGATGTAGCTGTTAGCGACCTCTACACGCTGCTTTCGCGCCATGAACCAGCCCAGAAACAATATAATCGCCAATATGCTCGCCAGAATCGGCAGCACCAGGACGAACTCGGTCATCGCCGTGCCCTTGCGCACATGCCGTAAAGGGCACCTGCGGTCTCGACGGGACATTGCCATAGCTCTTACCCTCAGTGCTGTATCAAGTTTACCTTGGCCTGGCCGGCAATCAGCCCGGCCTGTTCGCCTTCGGTCGCCGAGGCCTCGAAGAGCCCCAGGTACCTGGCGATCTGCTCCAAATCGTCAGCATTTACCCCCGCCGCCACGGCCTCGCCGTCACCGATGGCTTCATTCATTCGCATGGCCCAGTTCCCAATCCCCGTCACCGGCACGAGCTGGGCTCGCCAATCTTGCGTCCAAAGATCCCAACTGGTGGGGTTGTACACCTCGGCCTGGGCCACGGCCACGATCTCGCCTATGGGATTGTCCGTCCCGAACCGATCCGCCCATGCCGTCGCCGTTGCACTTCGCCGAGCTACGCCCAAGTAGCTGAAATGCTCACGTCGGTATTCGTCATCGTCGTGGTGCGGGCCATTCACGTCATAATCTCCCACTCGCGTATCCAGCAGATAAGGGGCGGGCAAATCCGCCGGCTCAGACGAAGCAAAATTGGCAGGGTTGCGAATCGGTCGCTCGCCGCCGAAGTCGGCGCCGACGAAGATGTCTCGAAGAATAACCCAGGGCGGGTCACATTCCACGTCGAACTCAAACTCGGGCATTCCTTCCGGAAATAGTATGGCTGGGAACAAAAAAGCGAACTGCTTCCGAATGATCGATCGTATGGTCGTATTCTTCATGCCCTCTATTTTCGCGAGAAATTCCGCCGGCGAAAACTTCGCGTCCCAAAAGTATCCCCCGGTCATGATGCCCCAGGGCTTCGAAATATAAACAGGCACGCGAATGTCAAACTCCGAAGGAATCAACGGCGGCGCCGAGATGGGCCTGACGCGAACCTTCAGTGTCAGGCCGACCCGTGCCTGCTCCTCTTCGCTGCCCCGATCCCGCCAGGACGGCTGAAGCAGCAGCAACGGGTCTTGAACGTTGCTGTGTGAGGGGTCCTGTATCATTTCCGCAAAGGCCGGTTCCCCTGGGCCGTACGGCCCGACGATTTCAATGCGAAAGTAGGCCGTAAGCTCCACTCGCTCGCCTAGTTCGATCCGCCTTCGCGCTTCCGGATAATCCACCTCCCACGCGGGGTAGTGGAACGTCTCCGGCGCCACTACTGGGCCGTCCGTGAACATGTAGCGAAGTTTGGCATTCACCAGGTCGTCAAAAACACCCCCCATTCCACTATAACTGCGGGCATGCTGAACCACGGCGTATTGCAGATTGCTGCGCCAGTAGGAGTGAACCTTCCTCCGCATCCACGTCACAGGGCCGTAAGTAGAGTAGCCGAGGATCGGTCTGTCGTCCTCTGCTGCACTTCCCGCCGGCCGAACGGGGTGCGAGCCGAACCCACTCTCGCCGTGAAATTCAAACTCCGTATTCGGTGCCGAAAGGTCACCTTCGTGAATCACGTCGCGCCATCGAAACAGCTTTGCGAACGGCCCGCTTCGGACAAGCAATGCCTCGATCTCCGAACGGGAATAGGGCTCAATACCGTAAACCCAGAATTTCATCTTCGGACCGAACCCCAAATCCGGTATCCACCCATGCACCAGCAACGTGTCGCGATACTCCGGGGCGCGATACCAGTGGCGCCATTGCCCTCTAACCGCCAGCAGTGCCGGCGCGATCGGCGCAGCGAAACCGGCTTCGGCCTGGCTGAGGCGGGCGTAGCTCCCGGCGTTCGTCTGCGCGCTAAGGCCCGCAGATGCCGACGTGGCCCGACTGAAATTGTCCAAATCGCGGGCCGCTGCCCAAAAAGCTCCATACTCGCCGTCCACGGAATATGTCGTCTTGGCGACTACGTCGAACTGGCTAAGCTCGCTGTTGACCTTTTCGAGAATCGCCCGTTCTCGCTGGAGCTCGACTTGAATATTCGCGAATGCTTGGGCCGTGGCCCCTTGCAGCGGACCCGCCGGCCCGAAGCCGCGGGCTAACTGCTCGCCTACGGCCAGCAGGAACGCATTCGCCTGAATCAAGGAGACCTCCACGTGCACGGGCTGCGAGTCCACGACCGGCACCATCGCCAGCAGCCGACCCATGGCAATGTTGTTCGCCGCAAGAGTGTTCATCGCACGAGCCATCTGAACGGCTGCGCCCATGGCGGCCGAGTCGGTGGCGTTTTGGACGGCGACCCTGCGGTTCACCTGGTCGCCCACGTTCATGACGAAGAAGATCAGCCCCGCCAACAGCACGATCGCCAGCACGGTCACCACAAGCACCTGCCCGCGGAAACTGCTCGCAACTCCCCCGCCGCAACCCCGCAAATATCGTCTCAATACCGTCGGGACCTCTGACTGACTCCCCTCCCGTCCCCTGTCAAACAATTCACGGCCGCTGTGAGACTCACCGTCGAACCGCCGAAGATGGCTTGGCCCAATCACGCCAGATGACCCGAAAGCAAGCCGAAGGCAGAGGCATTCTGTTAGGGGCTCTATGATCCTATTGCTTCTTGGCGGCCTCGATGGCTGCAATCAGGTTGCGGATCTCCTCGGTATCCATCGCCCGCTGTGCCATCCGGTAGTAGGCCAGCGCCTCGGTCAGGTTGCCTGCCTTTTGGGCAGCCTTGCCCCTTTCCAACTGCAAGGCGTAATCGGCCTGACTGTGCCATTTGGCAGCCTCCCCGGCCGGGACGGAAAGTTCGCCCGCAAGGGCCTCGGCCCGGGCAAATTTCTTCGCGGCGTCTTGGTAGCGTTTGTCTCGCATCAAGGCTTGCCCGGCATCGAGGTACTCGTAATAGCTCTTTTCCTTGGCTATCAGTTCCGACTGCCATTGCACCCGCGCGGCGAGGGCTTCGTCGCCGGGTGTCTCCTGACGGGCCCTTTCATATGCCTGCAACGCCTCACCCCACCGCTTTGACACGCGGGAGGTCTCGCCGGCGGCAAAGTGCATCTGTATACGCGCATCGGCCAACTTGCCGGCAAGCTGGTCGACGCCGCCGACCGCGACCGCCTGCTCGTAGAGCTCCACCGCCTCCAAAAACCGCTTCGCTTGCATCATCGCGTCGCCGTCGGCAATCAGCCGCGCACGTTTTAGCTCCGTTTCAGCTTCAGCCAGTGCCACTTTCACCTTGTCTGAACTGGCGTACACGAGCGATTCTTTGAACGCCGAAACGGCCTTCTCCAGGTTCGCGATCCCGCCGGCAATGCGATGGGTCTGACCCTGTTGATAGGCCTGTTCGGCCTGTGCAAGGGACAACTTTTCCATGAACGGCTCGATGGGGCGAACGGCGATAGCTGCTCTCAGTGCCGCGATCTGGCCGGACAGGTCCTGCGATGCCAATGCCACGGCGTATTCCTGCATAGCCAATCGGCAAAGATCAGCCTGGTGAATCTGCCCTATCCGCTGAGCGACCATTTCGTTATCGAAGAGACCCTTGGCCTGGGTATACAAGTCGATGGCCCGCTCGAAATCGGCCTTGGCCTGGTCGAACTTCTCAGCCGAAAGGTTCGCCTCACCGCTGTCCCTGGCGGTATCGCCGGCCGCCATGTGCCGATCGAATGCCAGTTGAATCTTCGCCGCGGCCAGGGCCTCGCTCAACGTCACCGCCCAGCGGTTAAGGTCCGCCGGCGGACCTGTCAGCCGGCCGTACGCCGCCATCTCTCGATCGGCATCCTCTATGTCTTTCGCTGCAATGGCCTTCTCTGCCGCTTCCAGGTTGGCCGCTGCGCTGCGACGCGTGGGGAGGAGGCTCTTGAACCAGTCGATCTGTCCCTTAAGATCACCCGGCATCTCCCCCGACGCAGTGTCAACCACCTGCTTGCAGAGATGATCGGCCTTGTCCCATTGCCCACCTATCATCGCCGTCCACGCCCGGCACATGTCTGCATAACCGGCAAACTGCACCGACCGGCCGGAAACGTCACTGTAATCGACGTCGCCTCGTTCGAACCGGGCCTGGGCATCCTCGAACGCCACTTGGCAATCACCGAGCTCACCGTCCTGGTACAGTGCGCTGGCCTCAGCGAACCGATCCCTGGCCTGCTCGTAAGCCTGACGGGCCAGGTCGGCACGCTTAGCACGTTGACCGATTACGAACCCCGCCAAGAGCAAGGCGGAGATGACAACCAACCCACCCACAGAAAGCGACAAAACCAGCTTCTTCTTAGAGCTCATCGGCATCTTCGGAACGACGGCCGTGGGCGGCTCTTCAACCTGAACCTCAGCCGAAACCGGCACCGTCGGCTGCGCATGCTGCTCGACGGCCAGCCCTGCGGCAATGCGACCGGCCGGACGCCCCAACAAATCACTAATCCGGCGAAGGTCGGCCAGAACCTGATCGATCGTGGCGTATCGGCGGTTGGGGTCCTTGGCCATCATCTTGGCGATAATGTCGCTCAGCCCGCGCGGTACAAGCTCGTTGATCTCGGCAAGTTCCGGAACCGTCAGACCCGCATCGGCGTGCCATTTCATCCATCGCAGGTTCTCCGAGCGCCCGTCACAAAGAACATCGCTGAATAGCTTGCCGAAAAACTCCCGCCCGGTAAGCATTTCGTAGGCTATGAAGCCCAGGCTGTAAATGTCCACCCGAGCG
>JABMQG010000243.1 GCA_013203365.1 Planctomycetota bacterium
CCTCAGCACAAGATAGCCTTTGTCATCAACCGTCTGGGGTTTCAGGAGGTGCTGTCGATACCGTTGGTATCCGCATTGGCGAAAGAACGCCGACACGCCACGGCCCTTTTCGAATACGCACCAAGACCGGCGGAAACCCGAAAGGAAATCGCCGGGTTCGCTCCGGACATAGTTGCTTATTCGGTCTGCTCCAATGAGGCCGAGCGGTACTTGCAGATCAACCGTGAACTGAAGGATAGCTGCGAGTTCTTCTCGTTGTTTGGCGGCCCGCACCCGACGTTCTTCCCAAGGTTCGTAGAAGCCGATGGCGTCGATGCCATCTGCCGGGGCGAGGCGGACCTGTGCTTCGGGCGGTTCCTGGACCTGTTCGGCACCGGCCAAATGTACGCCGTCAGCAACTTCTCATTCAAAATGCCCGGCGGGCAGATCAAGGAGAACCCGCTGGCCGACCTGGCGGGCGACCTGGATGCCGTGCCTTTTCCCGATCGCGGCCTGCTGTACGAAAAAAACCGATTCATGGCCCGAAACCCTATCAAGGTGTTCATGGCCGGGAGGGGCTGCCCTTATCAGTGCTCCTATTGCTTCAACCACCTGTTCAACGGTATGTACCGCGGCAAGGGTAAGATCCTGAGGATAAAAAGCGTCAACTATTTGATCCGTGAAATTCGACAGGTAGCCGAGAAGTATCCCCTGACGTTCGTGAAGTTTCACGACGACGTCTTCGGCTCCGACGGTGATTGGCTCGCTGAGTTCGCCGACCGTTTTCCAAAAGAGGTGGGCTTGCCGTTTTTCTGCTACGCCAGGCCCAACATGATCTCCGACCACTACTGCCGACTGCTGAAGGCGGCCGGGTGCTATTCCGTCTCAATGGCCATAGAATCAGGCAATGAGAAGCTGCGGACTGCCGTGCTCAACAGAAAGGTCACCAACGAGCAAATAGTCGCCGCCTCCCGGCACCTGCGAGAAGCCGGAATTCGCATATACACCCTCAATATGATAGGCCTGCCGGGTGAGACGGAAAAAGAGATCTTCGAGACTATCGAACTGAACCAAATCGCCGGCAGCGACTTCGCCGATGCCTCCATCCTCCAGCCCTACCCGGGTACCCAACTGACCGAATACTGCAAACAAACCGGCTACCTCGACGACGAAAACTGCCGGTTCGAAAGCCAGTTCTCCGAGTCGACGCTGAACTTCGACGAAAAGTTCAAGAACAAGCTCTTCGTCCTACACAGGCTCTTTCCCCTGCTGGTCGATCGGCCCGGACTGAAGCGGCTGCTGGGCACGCTGTACAGGACGCGATTTCTCAATGGGCTGCTGAACGTGATCTACCGCTCGTACTACGGCCGGCACGTCCACGGCCGAATCTACGCCGGGAAGATCCCCTTCACCATTCGTCTCCGCGGCGCAGTAGATCTGCTGCTGTCGAAGGGCCGAATCTAGGGCCCTATTGACCTTTGAATCGCTAATGTAACGCTGCAAAGAGCCACATCGTCAGATTTCCAGGGTCATAACAGTGCCAGCCGTTACTTTGGCCATTCAAACATCAATAAAAATGCTCTAACCGCACTATTACCCCGCGCCGGTGAGCCGTTCGTAGCCCGAGTAGACGTTCAGCCTGCCGCCCCGCATGAAGCCCACCAACGTCATGCCGAACCGCTTGGCCAGGGAAATCGCAAGGCCAGTGACGGCAGAACGCGAAGCCAGTATCGGCACGCCGCAGGCGACCGCCTTGGAGACGATCTCCGCCGACAGCCGGCCGGTCGTCAAAACCAGCTTGTCGCCGACTGCTATGCCTTCCATCGCCGCTATGCCCATGACCTTGTCAAATGCGTTATGTCGGCCGACGTCCTCGGCGAACACCAGTATCTCCCGCTCGTCCGCCAATGCACAGGCGTGAACACCGCCCGTCTCCCGCCACAGGCCGCTTCGGCTCTGAAACGCCTTCGCCAGTTCCAGCACCGCCTGGGCCCCCATGGTGACCTCGGCGCCGACGGCGGCGTATGGTGGATTATTCCGGTCCCGGCTCGTTCCGCCGCTTCCACAGCCGGTGCCCCAAGTC
>JABMQG010000023.1 GCA_013203365.1 Planctomycetota bacterium
CTTCTCCGCCGAATGGCAGGCCGGTTGGGGGCGCGTGGACGACGTGGAGTGGGAGATCACGCCCACCTACGATTACTACCTGAATCGTTTTGCCAGTGTCTTCGCGGGGGTCGACCTCGACGGCGCGGACGATCACGTCGACAAGCACGAGGGAATCTTAGGCCTGCGCTATCTGCTGCCGCTCAATATCACGTCCCGTGTGTGGGCGGACACGGCCGGTGAATTCCAATTCGCCGTCGGCAAGCACCTCGAACTCACGCCGCGACTCGCGGTGTTTTCGGAGGCTGAATATGACACCAAGGAGCATTGGGAAACACGCGCTGGCACCAGTTACTTGCTGACCAAGCACTTTTCCTTGATCGGCCAATGGCACTCCCAGTTCGGCTGGGGCGGAGGTCTGCGCTGGCAGTTCTAATGAACATGATGGGAATGAAAATGAATCCGCACCACGCCAACAGCCATAGCAGCGAGGGCAACCTCAAAGTTGCCTTCTTCCTCAATCTCGGCTTCACGATCATCGAAATCGTCGGCGGATTGTGGACCAACAGCATCGCCATTCTGACCGACGCGCTGCACGACTCCGGAGACTGCGCATCGCTCGGTCTCGCATGGTATTTCGAAAAGCTCTCGCGGCGCGGGCGCACGCCTCGGTATACTTACGGCTACACGCGCTACCGGCTGCTCGGCGGCCTCATCACCGGACTTGTTCTCATCGCTGGTCTTGCTTTCATTTTGTGGAAAGCCATTGCGCGCCTCATGTCGCCCGAGGCGGTCAATGCGCCCGGTATGATGATCCTCGCCGTCATCGGCATCCTCGTAAATGGCGCGGCGGTGCTGCGCGTGAAGCGGGGCTCCTCGCTCACCGAAAAGGTCGTGAGCTGGCATTTGCTCGAAGACACGCTCGGCTGGGGCGCGGTGCTGATTGGTGCTGGCGTCATGGCCATTTGGGATGTGCCGATCATCGACCCGATTCTCTCCATCGGCATCTCACTCTTCGTCCTCTGGAACGTCGGACGCAATCTCACGAAAGTGATGAAAGTGTTCCTCCAGAACACGCCCTCGTCGTTCGACCTGCAGGAGTTCGAAAAACAGGTGAAGCTTTTCCCAAAAGTCGAGCGCCCCCATCACATCCATGTGTGGTCGCTCGATGGCGAGAGCCATGTCATGTCCCTGCATTTGCAGATGAACTCCGGCACCTCGCGCGAGGAAATCGTCGCGACCAAGCACAAAGTGCGGAAAGCATTGGACGAGGAGGAATTCGAGCACGTCACCATCGACGTGGAACTGGCGGGCGAGGACTGCGCCTCGTGCGAAGAGGAAAGCGTCTGATATGCGCATCTGGCTCTATATTCTGGTTGTGATAACGTATTCCGTAAGGTCTGTGACGATCATATGGCATGGCATGGTAGGGTTAAACCCCATAGCGCCCAATCATATCGTGGTATACACTGTAAACAGATTACAAGGAGCTCACTTATGAAAACAAATTCTCTGAAGCAACTGGTAACTCTAGGCCAATCCATTTGGCTGGATTATATCCGGCGCGACTTGATCACCGGCGGCGAACTTAAGCGTCTGATCGAAGAAGACGGCCTGCGGGGCATGACCTCGAATCCGTCGATCTTTGAGAAGGCAATCGTGGAGAGCAACGACTACGACGAGGACATCCACGCCAAGGCGCAGGCGGGCAACGACGCCAGAACCATCTACGAAACCATCAGCCAGCGCGATGTGCAGAGCGCCGCAGACGTCTTCCGCCCTCTATACGACAGAACGGACGGTGTTGATGGATATGTCAGTCTGGAGGTCAATCCTCATCTGGCACGCGACACCCAGGGAACAATCGACGAAGCCCGCCGGTTGTGGGCTGCGCTGGACCGACCCAACGTCTTCATCAAAGTGCCCGCCACGCTCGAAGGGCTGCCCGCCATCCGGCAGCTCATCGGCGACGGCATCAATGTCAACGTGACGCTGATCTTTGGATTGCCGCGCTGCCGGGAAGTAGCGGAGGCCTACATCGCCGGACTGGAAGATCGGTCTGCCAAAGGAAAGCCGATCAACCGCATCGCTTCCGTCGCCAGTTTTTTTGTCAGCCGCATCGATGCCCTGATCGATCCCCTGCTGGCAAAGCAAGACGGCGCCCCTGCGGAAAAAGCCTGCGGGCAGGTCGCCATCGCCAGTGCCAGGACAGCTTATCAAATTTACAAAGAAATTTTCGGCAGCGACCGGTTTAAAAAACTTTTGGCTCAGGGCGCACGAGCACAGCGTCTGCTGTGGGCCAGCACCGGCACCAAGAATCCGGAGTACAGCGATGTGAAATACATCGAAGCGCTCATCGGGCCGGACACCGTCAACACGGCTCCGGTCGAAACCATCAACGCCTACCGCGACCACGGGGAGCCGCAGGCCCGGATCGAACAGGATGTCGGTAAAGCGGCGCAGTTGCTCAATCGCTTGCCGACGCTTGGAATCGACCTCAATGCATTGACGCAGCAACTCGAAGACGAGGGCGTCGAAAAATTCAACCAGCCGTTCGACAAACTGATGGAGGCACTATCTCAATGACTGATTCTATTCCGACGATAAACCATACAGAAGGAGGGAAGGATCGAAATGAAAAACAAATGGATGATACTGTTGAGTTTTGCGGGTGGCGTTCTGTTGACTCTTCTCCTCACTCTACTCATCTTGGCCATGGGCGTGATTAACATGGGAACGGACGTAAAACCCGGCCTCATCGAGCGGACAATCGCACCGTGGGTGTTTTATCGGTCCGAGGAAAAGCGAGCTCCGAAGGAGAAAAATCCTTATGTTGGCGCTCCGGCAGCCATCGCCACGGGCCGAGACCATTATCGCGAGAATTGCATCATAAGCAACGAGGCGCCTGACCTGGCCGGGGCTGAGTTATCCAAGGGGCTCAATCCGCCCGCGCCATCGTTGGGCAAGCGGGAGGACGATACGCCGGACGAAGAGCTCTTCTGGGTCATCAACATAGCATCCGAATGACGGCCAGGCCCGCGTTCGGTCCCACGCACACCGATGTGGGAATTCGCCGCTCAGATTATGGATGCGAAACAGCTCGACGAATTGAAACAATCGATCGATCAGTGGCGAAAGGAGAATCCCGAACAGCATTATGTGTCGTTTGTCCGTTTGCAGAATCTGCACAAGGCGAAAGCCTCCCGGGATGATAATTCCCAACCCTATGGAAGTATTTTCAGCCTGTTGTAACTTGACCCGTTTGCCGGGCTGGATCCGGCGGCACGACAAATGGAGATGTCGCGGCGCAGTTGTCGCAATGCTTCTCTACCGTGCCGTTGCGATGCGGTTTTTAAAGGTGAAATAGATTTCGAGCCGTGAGGCAGGGTTTCACCCCATAGTGAAACCGCCCCTGCCAGCGTAATATAAAGTCGAATTTAGTTGTGCAGACCGCGGTGCAACCGCTTTCGCAAACACGCTGTCAGCAGGACGCCGACAGCGAACAAGAACCAAGGAACTATTATGTTGAACAAAAGCCACAACACGAACGGGTTACAAACTGGAGTGCCACAACGGGGAGATAGGGAGGGAGAGATCCCTCGATCCATATGAAAGCACCGCATGGATTGGACGGTGAAGAATGAACAGGCTCAAAATATTCTGGCGCCACCTCCGGAGGAGCTTTTGGTTTGTGCCCGCGTTGATTGTTTCACAGGTAGTCCTCGATGCGTTCGAAAACCTCTGGATGGTCTATCCCAATACCACCGCGAAACGGCGGCGGGAATTGAAGTCCATCCGCGAACAGCTGACGACATGACAACGCATAGGCGTGTAGCATTTCAGAACTTCTCATTCCCTGCTTCTCTTTAAGCACCCTTCTCCCCCGTGTGCAATGGGTCGGCACCGCCTTAGTGGCAAGCGGTCTTGTATTTTTTCCGCTCATGTGATCTCTGGTTTGGCTCCGAGCAGGGTCTCGAGAATCGTATAGGCGGCCCGCGGTTGTGCCAAGTTCTTCAGCCGCTCCCTCATCCCGGCCAGGCGCGGCGGATCGCCCAACAGCTCGTCCACCTTGTAGGGCAGCGTGATGACATCGGTGGGGCTCACGGCCACACCCAACTCAAGCATACTGGAAGCATTGATCTCTTCCTGTCCGGGGATCGGGTTCAGGAGGATCATCGGCAGGGCGCTCGCCATCGCTTCCGAAATCGTAAGCCCGCCAGGCTTGCCGATAAACAGGTCGGCGATCGCCATCCATTCGTGCATCTCGGGAGTATAAGGCAATACCCGGAATTTCAGATGCGCCGGCGACTCTTCGATCAGGTGCGCGACTTCGCTGAGAAGCTCCTCATTCCGCCCGCACAACGCCACGATCTGCGCGGCATGTTCCATGAGCATGAGGGCGCGAACGGCTTCGAGACTTGATTCCATGCCGAAGGTGCCGGCAGATAGAAGGACAACCGGCATGGAGGGGTCGACATCGAATTTTCTTCGAAGCGCCTCCCGATCCATGCTCTGTGAAAACACCGGATGAACAGGTATGCCGGTGACGGTGATGCGATCATCCGGAATCCCGATCTGGCGCAGGTAATAGGCCGATTCATCCGCAGGAAGAAAATAGCGTTCAAACTGATGGCATAACCACAGCGCATGGATGTGGATATCGGTCACAACAACGCCATGCCGCGTGGATAGCTGTTCCTTTTGAAGCATGTAGGAGACGATGTCGGAGGCAAGGAAGTGCGTGCAGATCGTGATGTCGGGTGCCTCGGCTTTCAGGCACTCCATGAGCGGCTGCATCTGAAGGCGTTCCATAGCGACGCGGAAAGTTTCGCCCTTCCACGGCGTATCGCTTTTCTCGTACCACCATCCCCAAAGCGAAGGAGTCTTACTGACCATTTGCTCGTACAAATCCGAATAGAGGACTCCGAAAAGGGATGACGCATATTCCAGAACATCGATATGTTTTACCGAGGCAATGGCGGGAAAGTCGGCGGCGGCCGCCTCCAAAGCTTCGCCTGCACGTGTGTGCCCGCTTCCGGAGCTGGCCGAGAGAATCACAACTCTGGAGCCCCGGTTCGTGGGTGTCATTGTAATGGCATCGATGGTCGAAGCCTGCTGCTGAGTTGTGTCACTGTTCATAGGTGTGTCCTTTCAGACGCCTGGCGTCCGCTGTTTCAAAGGCCGTTTCAATCGTCAAAGACCGTCGCGACGGCCTGGGGCGCATAGGCCTCGACGATCTCCTTCGTTAACGCATTTTTTTGCGCGATCTCGGAGTACAGATACGCACTGCGGCGGGGCGCACGCGTGAGATCCGGGTCGTCATGTTGAACGGCGATAAGACCGAACCGCTTGGCAAACCCCTCCCGCCACTCGAAATTATCCAGGAATGACCAGTGGAAGTAACCGAGTATCGGGATGCCTTCCTGAAGGGCCCGGTGAACCTGGGCGAGATGCTCGACAATGTAACACGGCCTCTGTTCATCCGTATCGTCTGCGATGCCATTCTCGGTGATGAGGATCGGTTTCCCGAATCGTTTCCATGCGGAGCGGATCGTACTGTATAAGCCCTCCGGATAGATCTGCCAACCCATCTGGGTCACCTTTATTCCCGCTGGTGCCTGGGTGTCGTCGATCCAGTACTGATCGCGTTTTCGTCTGTCAAATTTCAGGGATGCCCGCGTGTAGTAGTTGATTCCGCAATAATCGTAGGAGTTCCGGATGCCGGCGATGGCGGGCCCGCCATGGATCCAGTGCGGTTTTCCGGTGCGGATCGTATAATCCCACCCCGCAGAAGCCAGGCGTCGGGCGATGAACACAGCGAAGCGCTCGTACCAACCGGCAGGTCCCGGCGAGTTCCATGGCTCGATCCAGGGATAAGCCATGGCGACACCCACCTTTGACAGGGTGCCGTCCGGTGCCAGCGGCTGCAGCTTGTGGATCAGATGGTAGGCTCCCGCATGGGCGCGAAGCAGGGATCTGGATACGGCTCGGCAGGCTCGGATCGAGTGGCGCTGCGGCGGAAACTGGCCCAGGAGATTGCCCATGATCGCCGGCACCATCGGTTCGTTCAGCGTCACCCAGTAATCAGGGAAAGCGCCCAGTTCCTCGATCACGAACGTCACGTACCTCAGGAATTGGTTGACTGTGTCAGGATTCAGCCAGTCGCCCTGTTCGGCGACCCAGTGCGGAAGCACCCAGTGGTGCAGGGTGAGGCAGATCTTGAATCCGTGATTACGAAGGGATTGAAGAATATGTCGATAATGCCCGATCGCTTCACGGTCAAAATGATCCTTCTGCGGTTCGACGCGCGCCCATTCAATGCCCAGGCGGAACCCGTTGTAAGCCAGTTCCGCCATGAGGGCATGGTCCTCTTCGTGGCGGTTCCAGTAATCCATGGCACGGCCCGAAACCGTCCCGTCCACGATTAAACCCTTCTGTTCCCAGACCCACCAGTCGGAACATTTGTTGCCGCCCTCCACCTGATGGCCCCCGGTAGATGTGCCCCAGATGAAGTTTTCCGGAAAATTCAGTCTGTCTCCTGGCAAAGCGCGTCCTCCTTTACTCGTTGGCCGCTTGTGCGGCTGGAAAAAATATAGTGTTCTTTCCCAATAGTTGTCTGTTGGGCAAAGATTGGCTATTCCGCCGGAGGCTCTGGAGCAACTGTGTTTCTAAATTGGTTTAAATTCAGGGTTAGTGAATATCTTATTAGCAAGAATAACAAGTTTTCTC
>JABMQG010000244.1 GCA_013203365.1 Planctomycetota bacterium
GATCCCCATGGCCCCCATGAGATAGTAGACGAAACGCCGGTCGTTCGGGGCATCGACGACGAGACCCTCCACCATCCCACGAATCCTGGGGTTGTCGATTCTGAGCTTTTGGCGGTCATGCAGCGCGCTATTCTCGAACAGCACCGTCAAGTAGAAGGCCCCGCAGGGGCAGTTGACGAGGACGCCGTCGATGTTTCCCAAGGCGGCGGTTGCCTCTTTCGCACGTCCCTCGAAGGTGGATGCCCGCTGTCGAAGGTGCGCTGGATACCTGGGGTTGCCGACCACGGGGGGAATGGTCAGCTGCGGCCCAGTCGTGGAACATACCTCCAGCCGCTTCGACGCCAGCAATGAATTCACATAGGAGTTGAACACCTCGTCGCGGTTGCGGTTGAGCACCTCAATCCACCCGCAGCGAGCCCCCGGCCAGGGGTATTCCTTGGAAATGCCGCGCATTACCAGCCCACACACGTCTCCGATGATCTGCGACAGATGCAGGGTCTGACAGCCGTTGTAGACGATGTGCGTATATATCTCGTCGCAGATAAGAAACAAGTCATTCTGCTGAGCAATAGCGATAATCTCTTCCAGCACCCCTTGCGGATACACCGCTCCGGTCGGGTTGTCAGGGTTGATCAGGAGAATAGCCGAGATGGAGTCGTTGTACTTGACCTTCATGCGCAGGTCGTCTGGGTCGGGCATCCAGTTGTTATGTGGGTCTAGTTCGTAGGTCAGGTGCTCGTATCCGCTATGGGCGGCCTCGGCCGAGGAGTGGGAGCTGTAGGCGGGCGTAGGGCCGATGACGCGAGCCTCGCGGCGCAGAAAACCGTAAACCTTGGCCACGGCGTCACCGATCCCGTTGAAGAACATGATGTCGTCGGCCGTCACCTTGGCGCCGCCCCGCTTGTTCACCTCAGCGGCGAGGAACTCCCGCGTGGCCGGCACGCCGGCTGTATCGCAGTATCCCCAGGACGTGTCTGTGTCTATGACCTCGTGCGCGATCTGGCGAATCCACGGCGCGACTTTTTCGCCTTTCTGGATGGGGTCGCCGATGTTCTCCCAGGTGATCTCCATCCCCAGGTCCTCAAAGCGGTGCGCGACCTGCACTATCTCCCGAATCGCATACGTCAGCGAACCTGCACCAACATGTACGATGTTCCTACGCATAACCCGAACGCCTTTCCTCATTCCTTCGGCAGTCTTGCAAGCACCAGTATGAGAAAGTATTGTTGCACACACCAGCATCCCGGGTCAAGTGATGCTTGGCGACCACGGCAGCTACCGCCGAAACTCCGAGGCAAGGGCCACCCAATATGAGGTCACGAACACGACAAGTCGCCGACGTATCACAGCTTCGCGCGACGTTGCCGTTTATCGGCAACGACCTTGGCCTGCTGCCTCAAGGAGCACAATAGCTATGATCCGAAAGCGTAGACGGCCCTCCGCTGCACCTGCCAGGCGCCGCCGGCTGGTCCGGCGGTTTGCAGCTGCGGGCATAGACGCCCTGTTGGTCACTGATCCGGCGAACGTGCGGTACCTATCGGGCTTCCGGGGTGAGGATAGCTCACTGCTGGTGGGCCGTGACTGGTCGGTCCTGCTGACGGATTCGCGATTCGCTCAGCAGGCGAAGATTGACTGCCCGGATCTCGACCCTCACATTCGCTCTGGCCCAATGGCCGAGGCCGTGAAGGTCGTTCTGCGCAGACACCAAGCCAGGCGGGTGGGCGTGGAGGCCGAGCACGTGACCCTCGCTTTTCGCGACAGGCTGACCGAACAGATCAGCGCTCGGCGCCTACGACAGACGCGTCAGTTGGTGTCCGACCTGAGACTAACCAAAGACGCCGAGGAACTGGCTGGAATTCGCAAGGCAATACGTATCGCCGAGGAGGCCTTTCGGGGCCTGATAGCAGGCGGCGCCGCGGGACTGCTGGGGCGACGCGAAGTGGAAGTGGCCGGTGAGTTGGACTACCGCATGCGGCAACTTGGCGCCGAGGCGGCCAGTTTTCCGACCATAGTGGCCGCTGGGCCGCACGCTGCGCTGCCCCATTATCTGCCTGGTGCCAGCCGCCTTCGTTGTGGCCAAGCCGTGCTGGTTGACTGGGGGGCATTGGCTTCTGGTTATTGCAGCGACTTGACGCGCGTTGTCTTTCTCGGTAGAATTCCCCCGCAACTTGGTCGCATTTATGAGGTTGTGCTTCGCGCCCAGGCTGCTGGCATCGCAGCGGTGCGTGCCGGCTGCTCGGTCAAAAGCGTGGATGCCGCTGCCCGAAATCTGATCGCCGACGCGGGCCTGGCAGAATACTTCGGCCACGGGCTCGGGCACGGGATCGGCCTGAAGGTCCACGAAGGGCCGGTTATTTCCCGGTTGGGCGAGGGTCGGCTCCGCAGTAGCAGCGTGGTGACTATCGAGCCTGGAATCTACCTGCCCGGTGTCGGTGGAGTGAGAATCGAGGATGACGTCCTGGTGCAGACCGGCCGGGCTAAGGTGCTCTCGGGCCTGCAAAAGGACCTGCAGGCGATGCTCTTGGAATAGAATTTAAGGAATGACCACTGCCATGGCGAAGGCGAAGGAAAAAGCTAAAAAAGCGCCTTGTGAAGCGCCCAGGCGCCGGACGCCCGAGAAGCCGTCGGATAAGGCAGGGCCGGGCGACGCCGATAGACTGCACACCCGACAGGTGCAAGAATTGGTGGAGTTGATGGTCGCCAATGACCTCGCGACGCTGGAAATAGTCAACGGCGATTTGAAGGTGGCCCTTAGCCGCGCCGGAGGTGCACCGCTTGCGCCGGCGGCGACGATGCCAGCCCTACTTCAGCCGCCGGCAGAGCAGGTGCCCGCCGTCGAAAAGGCCCACGAGAAGCCTGCTGAGATCACCAGCCCGATGGTGGGAACATTCTACTCCGCACCCAGCCCCGACAGCGACCCATACGTCAGCGTAGGGACACCGGTCTCGCCCGATACGGTCGTATGTATCGTGGAAGCTATGAAGGTAATGAACGAGATCAGGGCCGAGTGCTCCGGCACGATATTGCAAGTCGCCGTTACGAGTGGTGAGCCCGTCGAGTATGGGCAGGCGCTGTTCCATGTGAAGCCGTAGCAAGCATGGACAGCAAGTCAAGGAACGAACGTGTTCAGCCGAATTCTCATAGCCAATCGCGGCGAGATCGCACTTCGCATCATTCGCGCCTGTAGAGAGCTGGGAATCGAGACCGTCGCCGTCTACAGCCAGGCCGATCGAAATGCCAGCTATCTAGGTCTTGCCGACGACCGAATCTGTATCGGTGAAGCCCCATCGGCCGATAGTTACCTGAATATCCCCCGTATCATAGCGGCGGCGGAAATCGCCGACGTACAGGCCATTCATCCGGGATATGGGTTTCTGGCCGAGAACAGCCACTTCGCTGAGGTCTGCCGAAGCTGCAAAATCGAGTTTGTCGGCCCCAGCGTAAAGACGATGCAGAAGCTGGCCGACAAAGTCGAGGCTAGACGGCTGGCCAAGGCGGCAAATGTGCCAATAGTCCCCGGCAGCGAGGAGACGGTGGAAAGCGTGGAAGAGGCAGTGTCGATCGCCAACGAGCTCGGATACCCCGTGG
Source organism: Planctomycetota bacterium (assembly GCA_013203365.1). GTDB lineage: Bacteria > Planctomycetota > Phycisphaerae > SM23-33 > FEN-1343 > JABMQG01. The sequence continues at coordinate 3,589 of JABMQG010000244.1, forward strand.
GTATCAAGGCGACCGCAGGGGGCGGAGGAAGGGGCATTCGTAGCGTGCACAATGAAGCCACACTACGAGCTTGCTTCAAGCAGGCTCAGGTCGAGGCCAAGGCGGCCTTCGGCGACGGCCGGCTATATGTGGAAAAATGGATCGAGTCGATGCGACACGTGGAAGTGCAGATTCTTGGCGATACACACGGCCGGATCATACACCTGTGGGAGCGGGACTGCACCGTTCAACGCCGACGACAGAAGCTGATCGAGGAAAGCCCATCGCTGGCCATGTCGGAGAAGCTGCGAGACCAAATATGCGCCGCTGCGGTTAGGTTGTGCGAACTGGCCGGGTATTATGGAGCAGGAACGGTGGAGTTTATCCTCGATGGAGAGAAGTTCTACTTCATGGAGGTCAATGCTCGCATTCAGGTGGAACACCCGGTAACCGAGATGATTACGGGAATCGACCTGGTGAGTTGGCAGCTTCGGATCGCCGCCGGTGAAGCGCTGGAAATCACCCAGCAGGACGTGCATCGCAACGGCTGTGCCATCGAATGCCGGATAAACGCCGAGGACCCGCTGAAAGATTTCCGCCCGTGCCCAGGCAGGATAGAGACCTACGTGCCGCCCGGCGGCCCGGGCGTCAGGCTGGACAGTCACGTCTACCAAGGATACGTCATCCCGCCCAACTACGACAGCCTGATAGCCAAGCTTATCGTACATCGCCCCACGCGAGACGAGGCCATCGCCACCATGCGCCGAGCCCTCCGCGAATACCACATTTATCCGATTAAGACCACGGTAGATCTGTACCGTGAGATCATGGCCAACACAGTATTCATGAAGGGCCAGTTCAATACCGATTTCGTGGAAAAACACGTCCTTCCAAAATATTAAATTACAAATGTTTTCGAGACGGGCGGGTTCAACAGATCCCCAACACCGACGGAAAAAAGATGATAAGGTGACCCAAGCATGACGCATGTAATGAGAAAACCAGCTGCAGTGATCGGGCAGTCCGGAGGACCGACGTGCGTGATTAACCAATCCCTCGTCGGTGTCGTGGAAGCAATCGCCAACAACACCGAAGTGGGAAAACTGCTGGGCGCACGGTATGGGGTGCGAGGCATTATCGAGGAAAACTTCATAGATTTGACCGAAGTGCCGGCCCAAACGCTGCAAACCATCGCCGTAACGCCGGGTGCGGCATTGGGCTCGACGCGGGACAAGCCTAACCGCGCTTACTGTGAAGACATCTTCAAGGTATTCGAGAAGCACAACGTTGGATTCTTCTTCTATATAGGGGGCAACGACTCGGCCGATACCGCGCGGATTATCAACGAACTGGCCGATGAGGCTGGGTATGAACTGCGCGTGATCCATGTCCCCAAGACTATCGATAACGACCTGCGAGTGACGGACCATTGTCCGGGGTACGGGTCGGCGGCTAAGTTCGTTGCATGCGCCCTGATGGGCGACGACCGTGACTGCGCTTCGCTGCCGGGGGTCAAGATCGACGTGATCATGGGCAGAAATGCGGGCTGGTTGACCGCCGCCGCTACGCTGGGCCGCCAGGATGAAAGGGACGGGCCACACCTGATCTATGTTCCCGAGCGAAAGGTTAGCGAGGAACGCATGCTAGCGGATATCGGCGCGGTTGTCGGCCAATTCGGACGGTGCGTCGTGGCCGTCAGCGAGGGTGTAGTCGACGAGGAAGGTACACCCTGGGCTTATAAGTTCGTCAAGACCCAGGAACGCGACGCGCACGGTAATATCCAACTGTCCGGAACCGGGGCGATAGGCGATCACATCGCCGCCCTGGTCAAGAGCCGCCTGGGGATCACCCGTGTTCGTAGCGATACCTTCGGGTACCTCCAACGCAGTTTCGCCGGATTTGCCAGCGACGTCGACCAGGCTGAGGCACGCCTGGCCGGCCAGAAGGCGGTCGAATACGCAACCTCCGGCGACGTGGATGGCAGCGTGGCTTTCAAACGCACTGGGAATGGGGCGGGCTACGGGATCGAGTGCTTCCTCACCAGCTTGGAGAACGTGGCTCAACTGACGAAGAACCTACCCGATGAATTCATCGCCGACAGCGGCAACAACGTCACCGACGCCTTCCGCCAGTACGCACTACCGCTGACCGGTAAACTGCCGAAAATAGCAAAATTATTCTGATCGCGAATCGCAGATTGATCCGACAGGCGGCCCTACGATGCCGAACGGGTCGCTACGAAAACGTCTATAGCAATTCAAGAAACGACTGACGCATCCTAAACACTGTTGGCCCCTGCCAACAGAGGGCAAACGTTCTGTTTAAGAACGTCATCTCAATATTAAAATGCTCTAA
>JABMQG010000245.1 GCA_013203365.1 Planctomycetota bacterium
CAGCGAAAATCATAGTGGGCCAGCAGCGGCTCAGGGCCGGGTGATTTGCTCGCGGCCGGCATCGTCGCCCAGACGCCAGGCCGACGGGTGGAAAGCAGCCAGGGAAAAACCTCCGCCGACAAGGCTGGCAGGTCGCAGGCGGCTATCAGCCACGACACATTCGGGTACCATCTCATCGCGGCCAGCAATCCCGACATGGGCCCTTCTGCGTCAGGAACATCGGCCAGGTGCGGCACGCCGGCCAGAGCTGGTGGGATCTCACCTGCCCCAGCAACCGCCACCGATCGGCAAAACTGCCGGAGCAGACGGACCGCCCGTTCCAGCCAGGTTTGCCCATCATCGATCAGCAGATGTTTGGACCTGCCCATGCGTGTGCTTAGCCCGCCGATGAGTACGCACCCGAACACCGGTGTTTTCAACCACTGGGAGGCGAGGAAACCCTCGATCATCGACAAGACCGCCTCCAAGCGGTTGGAATCGCGGTCAAGAATCCCCTGAAGCTGCGTGATATCTGAAGGCGGGCCTTTTTCGTCTGGACCCGCCAGCCAGACCTTCGGCCACGCCGCGGCCTTGCCGCCTTCCACGAGTACTAGGTCGTATCTCTCGGCCAGAGCCACCAACTGTGCCGACCAGTCGTCGCCATCGGCTATGTGTGTTCTAAAAAACACCTCTTGCTGGCCTTGCAGCAGGACGTCGGCGCCGGCCTGGAAGAACCTGTCACTGTCCTTGCCGGGCCGGTCGGCGTCCGGGCCGTGGGCATCGCACTTGACGACGGCGACCTTCAAGCCCATGCGGGCCAGCAAGGGCAACAGCCGTTCGATCAGAACCGTCTTGCCGGACCCGCTGTAGCCGGTTATTCCAAAGATTGGAAGAAGGTCGAGCGTTGGTTAGGCCCTTAAATAGGTCCAGTCGCTGTCGCCTGCCAGGCGTAGGCGGTAATCGTCGCGGGCAGTTTATGCGTTCCAAACGCCATGGTCAACAGTTGCCGGTGACCTCGCCGGCCGGTATACTCCGGCGTTTGAACGGTTTTAGTTGGCAGTCGTTGGAGACTTATGAAGATGATAGAAGTAATTCGGCATTCATTGGCGCATGTATTGGCCGCGGCCGTCAAGAAACTCTCACCCGGGGCCATCCTGGGGATAGGCCCATCCGTTGAGGCGGGATTCTACTACGACATCCAGCCCGCACCTGGGAGTAGCATCGACGCTGAATCGCTGGGCGGTCTTGGAAAAGAGATGCGCCGCATAATCTCGCAGAACTTAAGCTTCGAGAAAGAGGACCTGACCATTGATCAGGCAAAGACCCTTTTCTCGCAGGCCGGCGAGACCTTCAAGTGCGAACTGATCGACGATCTCGGCACGGACGGGAATTCCAGCGTCACCGTTTATCGCCTCGGCCCGTTCGTCGACCTCTGCCGGGGGCCACACGTCGAATCGACCCGTCAACTGGCGTCGGTAGCCTTCAAGCTCGACCGGGTCAGCGGCGCCTATTGGAAGGGCAGCAGCGACAGGCCCATGCTTCAACGAGTTTACGGCCTGGCCTTCGAGACCGCACCGGAGCTGGCCGAGTACCTCCAAAGACGAGAAGATGCGATACGCAAAGACCACAGGAAGATCGGCGCGCAGCTGGAACTTTTCATGACGTCGGAGCTGATAGGCAGGGGTCTGCCCATTCTGTTGCCCAAGGGCGCCACGATCAGGCGAATACTGGAACGATTCGTCGTCGACGAGGAGCTCAAACGCGGTTATCAGCACGTGTACACCCCGTCGCTCGGCCGTCGGCATCTGTATGAGATCTCCGGCCATTGGGAGCATTACAAAGACAGCATGTACCCGCCGATGACTATCGCCGACGAGGAGATGGTGCTTCGCCCGATGACCTGTCCGCATCACTTCATGATCTACCAGCATCGGCCGCGATCTTACCGGGAGCTTCCGATGAGAATTGCGGAAATTGCCTCTCAGTTCCGCAGGGAGCAGTCGGGTGAGCTGTCCGGGCTTGTTCGTATAATGTCGTTCACACTCGCCGACGCGCACATATTCTGCACGCCGGAGCAGGTGTCGGAGGAATTCCAGAACGTCGTCGCCCTTGTCCAGTTCATCATGAAATCACTCGGCGTGGAACCTGCCATCGCATACCAGGCTTCGCTTCGCGACGATTCCGCGGGCAAGTTCGTGGACAATCCCCCGCTGTGGGAAAAGGCCGAGGCCATACTCCTGGATACTCTCCGTCAAGGCGGCATTGAACACACCGTCGCCCGAGGCGAGGCGGCCTTCTACGGGCCGAAGCTGGACGTCCAGATGCGAAATGTCATGGGCAAGGCGGAAACCGTCTTCACCGTACAGATCGATTTCGCCCTGCCGGACAGGTTCGCCTTGGAGTACATCGATTCCCAAGGCCAGCCGGTCAGGCCTGTGG
>JABMQG010000246.1 GCA_013203365.1 Planctomycetota bacterium
AAGCCATTGCCGATGCTTTGAAGATCGTTACCGACCAAGACACACAAGGATGGTTCTCCTCGTGCGGCTATGTTGCAAGATAATCGTGATATGCTCTAAACCACCTGGACCTGCCGGCCCACACGGCGTTTTGAATTGATTGTCTTGCGTCCGTTACTGGTTCGCATGCGTGCGCGAAACCCGATCTTGCGAACACGTTTTCTCTTGCTGAGCTTGTGCGGATAATGCATCGTTTACATCTCCAATAACTTTGTCTGCAGTGCCGGCGGCACCGACACGATCTCTCAACCTTAACGACGTCCTCTTCAATACCGTGCAGCCTTCAGTTCCTGCCCTGACTGACTTCAACCTGTCACGAACCAACGTTCAGGTGCTTGAGAAACTGTTCGTTGCTATTGAATTTGGAGACTGCCTTGATCAACTGGGGCAGTTCCTCGTCCACGCTCATCTGGCTAAGGTAGCGTCGAAGCATGTGCAGTTTCTCCAACTGCCAAGACTCAATCAGCAGTTCTTCCTTTCGGGTTCCGGTCCTCGAAATATCAATTGCCGGCCAGATGCGCTTCTCGGCGAACTTGCGGTCCAGCACCAGTTCCATATTCCCTGTTCCCTTGAACTCTTCGAAGATAAGGTCGTCCATACGGCTGCCGGTCTCAACCAGTGCCGTGGCCAGGATAGTCAAAGACCCTCCATCTTCGATCTTCCTAGCCGCCCCGAACAGTCGTTTGGGCGTTTCCATCGCGCGGATGTCCATTCCGCCGGTCATGGTCCGCCCGCTGCTTTCGACGGAGCGGTTGTATGCCCGCCCCAGTCTAGTCAGGCTGTCCAGCAGGATGACGACATCATCGCCAAATTCGACCATCCGCTTTGCTCGCTCGATGGTGAACTCGGCGGCACGGACGTGACTTGGAACGTCCTGGTCGTTGGTGGAAGCGACTACTTCCCCTTGCACCTTTCGTCGAAAGTCGGTCAGTTCCTCCGGACGCTCGTCAATCAGCAATACGATCAGGTGCACTTCAGGGTGATTCACGGCAATGGCGTGTGCCATCTGCTGAAGAAGTATGGTCTTGCCGCTACGAGGCGGGGCAACGATCAGGCCTCTTTGGCCGCGCCCTACCGGACAGATAAGGTCAAGTATCCGCATCTCCAGCGGGCCGCATTTGGTCTCCAATTGCAGATGCGGACTCGGGTCGACAACCATCAGATCCTTGAAGGGTATCACGTCCATGTAGTCGCCGGCGGGCCTGCCGTTAATGCGGACCATTGCTTCCAGCTTCGGACCGCCCTTTCGCCGGGTAGGCGACCCGACCTTCGCCTCTATGAACAGTCCCGGCCGAAGCCTCTCTCCACCAATGAAGTCCTTTCCCACGAACACATCGCCCGGCGTGGCGTGAAACTTGTTTTTCTCCTGACGCAAGAAGCCATAACCCTTGGGTGTGACCTCCAGAACGCCCGATTCGATATTTCCATTGTCTTCCATACCAGTCTGCTCACCCTGTTAACGAGTAAAGATTCCCGCATTCTCAGGCGATAATCGCGACCTATCGTCGAACCCAGCCTGGAGTAGTTCGACGCTTTTTCATGCCCCCGGCGAAGGCTGCGGCTTCACCTGGCTGCGTCACCCTGCATCGACAAACCAACCGCGCCGCCTTCCGTTGCAGAGGCGATCGAGGCCGCAAGTTACACGATAGGCGAATATATTGGAAGATATTCTTGGTCAGGAAAAAGCTTGACCCATCCAATCGAGGTCCGGCTAAACTTCAGGGCCGGAGGTGGCCGCCCTACTGGCATCCATCTTCTGCGGCCGCCAAAGCCGTGCGAAGATCGATTTTTCCCTCATAGTACGCCCGTCCGATGATAACCCCCGCGCAGCCGATCCGGCGACACTCGACGATGTCGTCGATGCAGCTTACGCCCCCGGAGGCGATCACGCCAATGTCCGTGCCGGCGATCAGCTCGGCGGTGACCGAGAGGTTCGGCCCCACAAGCATGCCGTCACGGGCAATGTCGGTATAGATTATGGCCGACAGAGACGACCCGGCCACACGGGCGGCTAACTCCACGGCCGTTGACTCCGTCTGCTCGGTCCAGCCGTGTGTGGCGAGCTTGCCAGCCCGCCCATCCAGGGCGAGTGCGATCCGGCCGGCCAACTCATTTCGCGAGAGTAGATCGGCGAACCAAGCCCAGTTTTCCAGGGCCGCCGAGCCGATGATAACCCGGTCGGCCCCGGCGGCCAGGGCGTCTCGAATGGCCTGGTCGGTCCGAATTCCGCCGCCAAATTGCAGCTTGACCTCAGCGCCGGCGGCAATGTCGGCGACGGCCGACAGATTCACCGGCACCCCTTTCAAGGCCCCGTCGAGATCCACGACGTGAATCCATCGGCAGCCGGCCTGGGCAAATCCCGCCGCCACCGCGGCCGGCGAGTCGGAATAAGTCGTCTGCCGGGCGTAGTCGCCCTGCGCCAGTCGCACTACCTTGCCGGCACGCAGATCAATAGCAGGGAAAATCTCCATCTGCACCCTTTTCAATCTCCAGTTGTTTTGCGGACAACGTGTGGCCGGGTGTGGCCGGGGTCACTTAGAGCCTTCGAGCAACTTCGGCATCGGCGTGGTCACGGTCTCCACGGCCGGGCCGGCGAGATACTTGGCGGCTACCCGCGTCAGGTCCGCCGGCGTCAGGGCCCGCAACCGGCTTTCCAG
>JABMQG010000247.1 GCA_013203365.1 Planctomycetota bacterium
AGTCGCGCATGCTGCTGCCGACACCACCGCCCGACGAGCAGGATCAGCAGGACTACCTTGGCGACCCACGGGCAGAGCTTGTTCGCCAGCTGTTGCAGTATAAGACATTCCGGGACGCCGCCGCCACTCTCGCCGTCGCCGCCGCCGAACAGGCCCTGCGCCATCCTCGCAAACCCGCTCTCCCCCAACTCGAACAGAACCAGCTCGAACTGGACAACGTGCAGATATGGGACCTGCTCGATGCGTTCAACAAGCTGATGGCGGCCATCGGGAAAAACATCTCCGCCCTGGAGGTTATTCACGATGAAACTCCCATCGCCTTGCACGCCGAGGACATCTGCGATCGGCTCGAAAGAGACGGCAGCCTGACGTTCCGCGAAATCTTCGCCGGCCGGGAGGAACGAAGCGAAATCGTCGGCTTGTTCCTGGCATTGCTCGAGTTGATCCACCAGGGTAGGGTTGCAACGCAGCAGCAAGGCCGGTTCGGCGAGATATACGTCTCCCGCATCCACCCTGGCGGCAATACCGTCCTCACCGCCAACACTGAAAACACTGAAACTGAAACTAAAACTAAAAACGTCCAGGAAGGCCACCAACCTTCACCTGACAATAGCAGTTGATGATTCCACACAGCTTCCCCGAACGACCGAGCATGCCACTGATAACTATTGCAATATAAGTGTGTTATGAACATTCAACAACCGCCGCCGGGCAATCATCCTCATACATGCCGCTTACATGGTGCATTGCATTTGATGGGCAGTGAAGTGTATTTTATTGAGCCTGTTGCCTACGTGACGCCGATTTTGGTATGGTAGCTCGCTCGTGGGAGCACCTTTTCAATCCTGACGGGAAGTATGTCCGAATGAAGAACCGTATTCGTCAAGAGATTCGCCAGCGGATTGCCGGCCTGGATCAGATGGTTCGCTATGCCCGCGGCCTGGCCGCATGCAAACACTTGACCTGCCAAGAGGAGTTCCTCAAGGCAGACGTGGTGATGATCTTCCTTTCCATGCCGGACGAAGTGGACACGACGCCGGTCGCCCTGGCCGCTTGGCAGATGGATAAAACAGTCCTCGCACCCGCCATTTCCTGGCAGCATCGACGATTGACGCCGATGGAGATCACCAGCCTGGAAACCGGCATCAAGACCATCCACCACGCCATTCCGGAGCCGACCGAGAATCGGCCGGTTACGATCGAGATGATCGACCTGATCATCGTCCCGGCCTTGGCCTACGACCGCACGGGCCATCGGCTCGGACGCGGGCATGGTTTCTACGACAGGTTCCTTGCCCACGATGAATGTCACGCGCGCACGTGCGGGTTGATCCTGCGCGAGCAGCTCGTCGATAGCCTGCCCGTCCAGCCTCACGACATAAGCGTTGATATGGTCGTCACCGACGAAGATGTCCTGCGTTTTAACCGTTGAGACCCCCACCTTCGCTTGACCGCCGGGTTTCGCTTCCGAGCCGCACCGGCTGTGCATTTCATCACCCGTGTAGAACTGCCCCGGCAGGCCCACGCTGACAAATGTCCGTAGGTTCTTGACCAGGCCGGGCTTTGCCGCCATATTGCACCTGGATAGAAGCTTCATGGGCTCTGTTTGAGAGGATGTCATAATGGCCAGACGCAGACGGATTTCTTTGGGAAGAGGCCTTGCATTCGTGGCGGTGCTGGCACTGATCGTCTGGGCCTTGTCTTACTGGCAAGGCAAAGTCAGCGACAAGAAGGCCGCCCCGCCGCCGCAGTTGGCTCAGACGCAGACCAGCGGCGTTGCCGCCAAACCGCAAACTGCTCCGGTCGAAAACAAAAACTTGCCAGAACCCGTCAAGGTTATTGTCCGCGAGGTTACCCCCCCGCCAGCCAACGGCACGCCTGAGCAAATCGCAAAGGCTGAGCAGGCATACAGGGATGGAACAGCCTCGCTGGAGAACAAGCAGTTCATTGCCGCCCGCAAGCAGCTCAGCCAGGCACTTGCAAGCGACTTGCTCTCGCCACAGCAGGCCGACCAATGCCGCCAGGCCCTGTCGGCCGTCGCCAAGGAACTCATCTTCAGCCGTAATATCTATCCCGACGACCAGTATGCCTGGCGGTACGTCGTCGCCCCAGGCGATACGTTAACAAAGATAGCCGAGGCACAGAAGACTTTCATCCCATACGACGGCATCCGGCGGATCAACGGCATCGCCGATCCGCGACGCCTCCAGGTCGGGCAATGGCTCAAGCTGGTCCGCGGCCCGTTCGACGTCGTCATCACCAAGGGCACCTTTACCCTTGACCTCTACCATCACGGCATGTTCGTCAAGAGCTACCGCATCGGATTGGGCCAAAACGGCTCCACGCCGGCAGGCAAGTGGATCGTCCGCCCCGGCGGCCGCGTCAGAAGTGCGCCCTGGACGCCGCCACCGCCGGCACAGTCAGGCCGAATCATCGAATGCGGCCAACCGGGCTACCCACTCGGCAAAGAGGGCTTATGGATCGCCCTGCAAGGCGTTGACGAGAATACCAAGATGCTCGCCGGGTTCGGCATCCACGGCACCAACGAGCCGGACAGCATAGGCCAACAGGCGTCGCTCGGCTGCATTCGCCTCGCCGACGCCGACATAGCCGAATTGTTCGACCTGCTGTGCGACGGGCAAAGCCGAGTGGAAGTACGCCCATAGAACCGGCAATCACCAAGAGTCCCTAACAGAATGAGGCGACGCCTGCAACCCCAGACGCCAGGCCCGAACCGGA
>JABMQG010000248.1 GCA_013203365.1 Planctomycetota bacterium
GCCATTGGCGATACGTGATCGACAACCTGTTCGGCGAAGTCACCTCGCTTAGCTGCCTGGGAGCCAACCACATTGACAAACGCTGGGACGAGCAGGGTCGTCCGTACGATGCGGACGCGGACGACGCCGCGTATGCTACGCTGATTACTAGCCGCGGCGTTGTCTGTCAGTTCAACTCATCCTGGTGCACTCGTGTCAACCGCGAGGACCTGCTGGTCATGCAGGTTGACGGCACAGACGGATCGGCCGTGGCGGGCTTGCGCGATGTCAAGACCCAGCACGCCGCCAACACGCCTCGGGCCGTGTGGAACCCCGATGTGGACAGTCCCATAGACTACAAGGCGGGTTGGTCGCCGGTGCTCCATGGGCACAGCTACGATAATGCGTTCAAGGCCCAGTGGGAGCTGTTCCTTCGCCACGTTGTGCTGGATGAACCATTTCCCTGGAACCTGGCCGAAGGAGCCAAAGGCGTGCAACTGGCGGAACTGGCGATGGAGTCATGGGCGAGGCGGGCGTGGGTCGATGTGCCGCAGTTGTAGTTTACAGGGCCGCCTTGTCTTTCTCGGCAGGCTTCCCGAGTCGTGGGCAACGGAAAAACAGAAGGAACCGAGCCAATGACTTCTGTGATACGTGATTTTTCAAGGTTGTGCCTTCATACGATAACGACCAAGCCGTGGTCTCTATCCGAGGCGATAGCCGGGTATACGAAGGCCGGCGTTGTCGGCATTACGGTATGGCGGTCGGCGTTGGCGGAATTGGGTCTGGCCGGTTCGGCCCAGGCGTTGCGCAGCTCGGGTTTAAAGGTTGTGAGCCTCTGTCGCGGCGGGTTCTTTCCGGCCGGGACCGCCCAGGGCAGGCAAGATGCCATCGACGACAACCGCCGGGCCGTCGACGAGGCGGCCGAGCTCGGCGCACCCCTGATCGTGCTGGTCTGCGGGGCTGTGCCCTGCATGCCGCTGCAAGAAGGGCGAAAGCAGATAGCCGACGGCATCGCAGCCGTGTTGCCTTACGCCGAGGCCGCGGGCGTGAAGCTTGCAATCGAGCCGCTGCACCCCATGTATGCTGATAGCCGCTCGGCCATAAACACGCTCGGCCAGGCCAACGACGTGGTCGAAGCGATAGGCAATCCAGCCCTCGGAGTGACGGTGGATGTGTATCACCTGTGGTGGGATCCGGATCTCGAACCGCAAATCCGGCGCGCGGGCGAATCAATTTTTTCGTTTCATATTTCCGACTGGCGGACGCCGACGCGCGATCTGCTCAATGATCGGACACTCATGGGCCAAGGGTGCATCAACATTCGCCAAATCCGCGGATGGGTCGAGCAGGCCGGCTTCACAGGCTACAACGAGGTGGAAATATTCTCCGATGAGTATTGGGCCGGCAACCAAACAGAGTATGTCGAAAGAATCAAGGCGGCTTATTTGTCTTACGCATGAGCTACGCAGTATTGCTACGAAGACCACAAGGGCTGTGAAGCAGACAATGACATGAAAGGCTTTTGTTATGCCTCCTTGTGAACTTTATGCTTGTGCTGTCCTTGGCGGTCCAGAAGGCGTCTACAATGGTGGTCTCGTTTACGGAGGCAGAAAATGAGCAAGAAGCAAAGGCCGGTCGCTCTTGTAACCGGTGCGGGTCAGGGAATTGGCCGGGGCATCGCGGTGCGACTGGCAACCGACGGGTATGACGTTGTTATTAACGACGTTGTCGCCGACCCGGCCAATACCGAAACAGGGGCTTACGAGGTGAAGCGAGCCATCGAGGCCGTCGGCGGCTGGGCCGAGGTATTTCGGGCGGACGTCGCTTCCGCGGACGGGCGCAAGGCGATGGTTGGCTTCGCCGCCGACACCTTCGGCCGGATCGATTTGCTGGTCAACAACGCCGGCATAGCGCCAAAAGAGCGCAAAGATATCCTCGAGGCGACGGAGGAGAGCTTCGAACGCGTAATGTCAATCAATCTTCAGGGGCCTTATTTCTTGACGCAGCTCGTGGCCAATCGCATGATCGCGTGGTTGGCGGAGGGCAAGGTCGTCAAGCCGCGCATCGTATTCATTAGCTCGATTTCCGCCTATACGTCCTCGACGTTCCGCGGGGAGTACTGCATATCCAAGGCGGGTGTGAGCATGGCGGCTAAGCTGTATGCCGACCGGTTGGGCGAGTATGGCATCGGCGTGTTGGAGATCAGCCCGGGCATTATCGCAACGCCCATGACAAGCACGGTAAAGGAAAAATACGACAAACTGATTGCCGGTGGCCTGCTGATAACCAAGCGGTTGGGTCAGCCGGAAGATGTTGCCGCGGTCGTTTCGGCATTCGCCCAAGGCTACTTGGACTACTCCACAGGCCAACGCATAGAAGTCGGCGGCGGCTTCGGGCTGAGAAGACTGTAGGCGGCCGGCTCGCAAGGCGTCAATACCCGGAGGAAAGATCGATGATCGAACAAAAGGAATTGAAATTCAATGGGGGGCTGACGATTCCCGTGTTCTCTTTGAACACGGTGGTAGTCGGCAGCGGTGCGGCAGGGCTGAATTGCGCGTGTCGGCTGTTCCGGGAGATGGAAGAGACCGGCGTTAGAAACCCGCGTGACCAGGTCGCACTGGTGACGCGCGGCATAGGGTTGGGCACATCGCATAATTCCGGGTCGGACAAGCAGACCTATTACAAGCTTGGCACCGGAGCGGATCAGGCGGAC
>JABMQG010000249.1 GCA_013203365.1 Planctomycetota bacterium
ACGGTACCCAGCGTCACGCCGTCGCCGCCGACGAGGTTTTTCAGCAAGACGGTGTTGAGACCTGCGATGACGGTATCGCCTGCGACTTCCAGGTCGCCAAGGCCGCCGGAATAGGTGCCAGCGAGCCCCAATTGTGTGGCGGCGTAGCTGCCACTGGCGTCAGCGACAATGAGGTCGCCGGCTACGCCGGTGGTATCCACCAGCTTTATGCCGTTGCCGTCGTCGCTGATTGACGCGACGAGTTTACCGGCGTTGTTGATGTGGTTGTTTATGGCGTCGAGGACATCCCCGATGGTATGTGCGGTGATATCCTCGCCGTTGACCAAGCCGTATAGATTCACGTCGAGCAAAGTTCCGTCGCGTAGCGTGATATTCAGGTCGGCCCCTGCGGAGGTCCGCTCAATTCCATTGCCGTCGTTGAGCAGGTTCAGGCTGGTTTGGGTGGTGATGTAGTTTATATCGCTGCCGGCCAATGGCGCATCGACGGCCGATCCGGCGATTCCCAGGTCGGATGCGGTCTGCCCTGTGCCGATGTCGGCAACGGTGATGGTGCCAGCCGGGAGGGCGGTCGTATCTGTCAGAACGATGGAGTCTCCGGAGATGCTGGCCGCGACCCCTAGGGTGGCGTGGTTATTGATGGCATCGAGCACGTCGGCGACGTTGACGGCGGTGGTCAGGTCGATATCGGCCGTCACCCCAGCCCGGTCTGTGATGCGGATGCTGCCGCGACTAATGCCGCTTTGTCCGTTGAGGAAGTCTAACGGCGTTGCCCCGTCCAGTCGTCCGTGGCCTGTTTCGAAGGTAATGGTCCCGGCTCCGATGGCTGTAGCATCGCTGTCGGCGAAGCCACCGCTGATCATCTGGTGACTTTGTACCAGCCGATGGACGGTAAACTGATAGGTACCCAAGCTAGCGCCAGCCTCGGCCGTTGCGCTTAGTACCGAGTCATTGCTGGAGGTCGCGTTGGTAGCCAGGAAGGCATCTTCCTCCTTCATCGCAGTGAGCGAGGCCTTGGTGGCCAGCACGTTTGCGGAGATGCTCATCCATGCCGTCTTTTCCGTGTTGACTCTGGCAATCCGCGTATTGACGGCGTTCAGAGTACGGGCCTCGATCTGCATAAGTTGATTGATCAGGTCGCCTGTGTTGATTCCGCTCATCAATCCAACGCTGCTGGATATTCCCGACATTAGGCTGCTCCGGGGCGTCGTCCTACTGGCTGGCGGCTGAGGTAACAGCGCATTTATTGCGCCAGCAATAAAGTAAGCATCGGCCTCGATAAGGTATTGACTTTAGGGCATCTTAAGATCTGCCCACCCCTGAAGCCCTCAGTTTTGCCAACGCGCTCAGGCAACGGCATCCTGGCGACGTTCGCATTGCCAAAATAAAGTGCCGACCAACCAAGCACATAGCTGGTGCGATTGTAAGTATCTTGATAGATGGATATTACGTATCTCAGTGGTGCCACAATTTTTGGGTCAGGCGTTTGGATTGGTCGTGGGAAGCTCACATAGTCCCAAGGCCAGTTGTCTTCCTGCTTAGCACACACGTCGCTTTGTCTTATGCTTCCTGGCCGGCTGCGGCATCGCCTGATCGCGTCAGGCCGCATAGATAACACAACTGCATTGGTTGCTTTGAGTTACTTGCAGATGGCCTATTTGCTCCACCTGTGGGTTGACACTGAATCATTCACTGCTCCAGGCCTTTCGGCCGTTTCGATCGCTTTACTTGGCGCACTCCGGATAGTTGCTACAGGTGGACTTTCTTAGTGAAGTCCGGCGTGGAAGGTGTCGAAGCCTGTGTCGTAGAAGGGATGCACTGAATCGTTGTCTATGCAATTTATGCAGTTGACTGGTCTTGGGATGCCCGCAGTGGCATATACGGAGTGACACATGACAATTTGGCCGGCAAGCATCGAATACCCTAATGCCGCTGATAAAGTGCTCGATACAGGCCGGGCGCGGATGTTCGATTTGTTCAAGACGGTTATGGATTACCTACTGGCAGTAGCGGTTGGGATAGTCCTGCTTCCGGTGCTCCTGATCTGCGTCATCATGATAAAGCTTTCCAGTCCTGGCCCTATTCTTTTCCGGCAGACTCGGCTGGGTAAAGACGGCAAGACGTTTGTCATGCTTAAATTACGAACAATGGAGCTGGATGCCGAGGAGCAAAGCGGGCCTATTCTGGCATCAGAAAACGACAGCAGGGTCATACGCTCGTGCAGATGGATGCGTCGCAGTCACCTGGACGAAATACCCCAGTTGATCAATGTCTTGCGTGGTGAAATGTCGCTGGTCGGGCCACGCCCGGAACGCCCGGAAATTAGCGAGCAGGTCTGCAAGAGACTGCCGGAATTCCGGTATCGCCTTAAGGTTCGCCCGGGCATCACGGGGCTGGCGCAGATTTGCAACGGGTATGACACGTGTTTGGACGCGTTTAAGCATAAGTTGCGGTACGACTTAGAGTATATCAGCCGACGAAACTGTATGACGGAGCTGGCTATTTTATTAGTCACGTTGGTGAAGTTTTATGATCCGTCGGCCAGATGAAAGAACCCGGTTTAATTGATGAATCTTCGCCAAGAAAATCGAGTTCGAGTACTTCGAAAGGATGCAGCGATGCCATCTCACGCGTACAAGATGGTTGCCATTTTTTTTCTGGCGGCTCTTGCCTGGCCCCTTTTGGGCGGATGCAGCACGACAGACCACCAAGCCCTCATTGCGTTCATGGCCACCGCCAATGGTTCTGGCGGATGCGGGGAATATCGGGTAATGCCGCCCGACATCTTATCCATCAACGCCATGCCGACGGAAGAGTACATCAACCTGATTGTACGGGTGGGGCCGGACGGCAGGAGCTTTCTGCCGTTGATCGGGGAGTATGATTTTGCGGGCAAGTCCACGACACAGATCGCTGCCGAGATTACCGCAGGCCTTCGAGGCTACTACGAGGACGTACAAGTGACAGTCGCGGTCGAGCGGTATCAAAGCCAGCGATACTATGTTTTCGGTGAGGTGACCCGGCCTGGCGTCTATCCGTTTACAGGGACCGACAGTTTGATCAGTGCCCTTGCTGCGGCTGAGCCGACGCGGCTAGCCCAGCAGGAGAAGGTCTATCTGGTTCGCGGTCTGGACCCCCTACCGAACGAAGAAGGGATCGAACTGGACTCGACCGGCAGGATCAAGAACAAGGTTCAGAAAGTCGCAATCAACCTGCTGGAGATGACGCGGGACGGCAAGATGTCCGCGAACCTTCTGCTGGCCAATAACGACGTGATTTATGTTCCGGCCAACCCGGCAGCGAAAGTCGGGCTGGCGCTTCAGAATCTATTGTTGCCGGCAAGGCCGGTCATCGAGGCCGCCCACGTGCCGACAGATACGCTGTCCGGAACACAACCGGACATGAGAGGTGCCAGGAATGTCAGGTGAGTCGGTCGTGACAGACGCACTGAGCTTCACGGGACCAATAACCTTATGAATATGGCAAGAGAACAATGATGACAACTTACGGTTCACAACTTGGGTTTGTCGATTATGTCGGCATAATATGGCGGCGTCGCAACGCCGCCTTGCTGGCGGCCGGCCTCTTCGCGTGCACAACCTTTGTGGCCTTCAATTTCATTCCTAAGCGATATACGGCCCAGACAGTCTTCGAGCGACGTGCGGACGCGGTAGGAACCATGACGGAGAAAGGCACACCCGCGAAGTTCTCGACGTTCAAGCCAACGCTGGTGCACGATCTGACCGCAAGATCATCTGTACTTGCGGCGCTGACCCAGCTTGGCTATGCCAAACATCCAGCCACAGGCGTCGCGGGGCAGCTGACACCGGACGGCTCTGCCGAGCTCGATCGGCTGGCGGGCGCCATCGCCAAGGACCTGCGTGTGACTTGGATCGTCCAGACAAACAACCTGGACCAAGTCAATGTCTCGCTGAGCAGCACAGACATAATATTTGCCTGCTCGCTGACCAACAGGTTGGTGGAGAACTATATCGCTGACACTCGCAAGAAGATTATCGAACAATTGTCCGACAGTGTTGTATTCCTAAACGAGCGGATCGCGGCGGCGAAGGCAGGAGCAATCGAGGCACGGGAACAACGGTACAATTATCTTAAGGGCCATCCGAACATGCTGCCGGAGAACCCGCAGTTCGTGGACGATCAGATAGCTCAGTTGGAGTTGCGACGAGAGCAACTCCGGCAGGACCGCAAGGCGTTGGATCACAAAATTGCTTTCTTGGCAGGCCTCAAGACCGGCCAAGACGAGTCAAATCCCGATCGAGTGGAGACCGCGGCACAGATTCACCTGCTGGAACGGCAGCTTTGCGATCTTCAAAACCGCTTGCGGATGACCGACATGCACCCGAGGGTGCTCAAGTTGAAGCGATCGATTGACCAAGCCAAGGCTAAGCTGAAGGGTATGCCGACGAGGACCGCTGTCGAGGGTGAAGGTACGAGCGATAAGGCTGCCGCGATTGCCTTGGATGTCGACCAGCTAGTCGCCGAGCGGAAACACATTGATATCTTGATTGCCCGTAACGAACAGCTTTACGCCGAGTATCAGACCGCTAGGGCGAACTTTCTGCCTGTTGTCCAAGAGTACAATCGGCTAACCGACCTTATCGCAGAGGCCGACGCCGACGTGAAGATGTGGCGTACAAACAAGGCCGGTGTTCATATGGCACTGGAGGCCGAGGAGAACGGCTCTCGCACGCATCTTCAAATCGTCAAGGCCGCCCGGCCGGCATATATGCCAAGTTGGCCGAAGCTATGGCATGTATTCATCCTGGGCATTGGGGGCGCGTTGGCCTTCGGTGCCTTGCTGGCGGTCATGATGGCCCGGATGAGTTGCAGCTTCTCTAGTCCGGCCCAGGCGAAAGAGGCCCTTGGGCTGCCAGTGGTTGGCACAGTCGGCCTGATTCTTTCACCGGCGGCCCAGAGGTTGCAAATGATCCGGCGGTATGTGCTGATACCTGCGGCAGCATGCTTGCTGCTTCTGATTACGATCATCGCTGCTGCCGGCGTCATCGTGTCTGCGAACTACCCTGAGAGATACGCACAGATTATCGAGTATGTCAGCCCTGCGACGCGGTCGCTGTGGCACGACGTGCAAGACATACTGGGCCTGATCTAGCGGGAAAGGAGCCGGGTGTGTATCTGGATTTCTTCAACTTTAAGCTGTTTCCATTCGCCAATACAGCCGACCCGCGTTTTTTCTACGCCAATGAAGGGCACGAGGAGGCGCTGGCCAACATGACATATGCCGTCGAGCAAGGCAAGGGAATGGTCATGATCACCGGCGAAGTGGGCACCGGCAAGACGCTGATTTCGAGTGTATTGAGCCTTCGCCTGCGTCGCATCGCGATTGTGGTTACGATTGCCGATCCGCTGGTCAGCGGCGACAAATTGATGCGTTGCGTTCAGCTGGCCCTGCTGGGCCCGCACAGCAGAAGGCTCGACCGTATCGCGGGTCAAACCGCGTTGGCGTCGCGATTGACTGCCCTTCAGCGGACTGGCCAGCGGGTGGCCGTAGTGGTGGATGAGAGCCAAGATCTTTGCAAGGGCGCCCTGGAACAACTGCGGCTCATGAGCAACTGGGAAAATTGCGCCGAGAAGCTCTTGCAGTGGGTGTTGATCGGTCAGCCGGAGTTTCGCGAGACACTTTTGAAGCCGGAGTGGGAACACCTCAGGCAGCGTATTGCAATGAGTTTTCACCTGAGGGCGATGGAAAGTGGGCAGATACTGCCGTACATTCAGCACCGGCTCTGTGTCGCCAGCGGTGGCAAGAAACCGCTTGTGACTTTCGATCAGCCGGCCGTCGATTTCATTTTCAGGGCGTCGCGCGGATTGCCGCGGCTAATAAACAACGTTTGCGACGCGGCCCTCTTGGCGGCCTATGCCCAGGAGAAGACGGTGGTATCACTCGACATCGCCGAACAAGCTATCAACGAAATGACAAGCTGCTGCTGGAGCCCACAAGACGATCGGGCCGAGACGACCGGCAGGTTGCCAGTATCGGCGGCGGGTTAAGGCTACCTGCCCGCGCGGGAATCAGTGTCACTCAGCCGTTGGAGACTCAAACGATGGGTAACGTTCTGAAGGCAATGCAAAAGTCCGCCACCTCTAGCGGCGATGTTAAGAACAACGTGG
>JABMQG010000250.1 GCA_013203365.1 Planctomycetota bacterium
CGACGCCCTGACCAAGGCGGTGCTCGGCGAAGGCGACTTCACAGCCGTGGCGAGCTATCGCGCCCGACCCGGTGCCGAGACCATCAACGACGATTGCGGTAGGCTGCGCCTTACAACTGCCCACACGGCATATCTGCGGATAGCCGAGGGGTGCGGGCAGAGATGCACGTTCTGCACGATACCGGCTATTCGCGGACCGTTCCGGTCGAAGTTACCGGAGCAGGTCCTGGCTGAGGCCGAGGAACTTATTGCCGACGGGGCCGTTGAACTTAACGTAATCGCGCAGGACCCCACCAGCTATGGTACCGACATAGGCTACGCCGCCGGCCTGGCCGGTTTGCTGCGGGCGCTTGACGGCCTGGCCGGCGTTCGGTGGATTCGGTTGATGTACGCCTACCCGTCGGGCGTTAGCGAGGCCGTCATCGACGCCTTGGCCAAGTGTAGGCACGTGGTCAAGTATTTGGACCTGCCTCTTCAGCACATTGCCGACCCTGTTTTGGCGGGGATGCGCCGGCAGATCACCAGTGAACAGACACACAGGCTGCTGGCGAGTCTTCGGCAGAAAGTGCCGGGCCTGGTTCTGCGGACAACGTTCATCGTGGGTTTCCCCGGCGAGACGGAGGGTGATTTCGGCCAACTGCTGGAATTGGTTCGTGCGTTTCGCTTTGACGCGTTGGGCGTATTCGAGTATTCCAATGAACAAGGCACACCGGCGGCGAAGATGGACGGGCAAGTGCCTGCGGAAACCCGTGCCGCCCGGCGGGAGCAGTTGATGCTGGCCCAGCAGGAGATCGTTTTCGCCGCCAACGCCGCTCAGGTTGGCCGGCCAATCGAGGTGCTGGTAGATGGCATCACCGCAGACGGTCATTGCTTCGGCCGGCACGCCGGCCAGGCCCCCGAGGTGGACGGTGTGTGCTACCTTACCGAATCTCGCGAGCCGGGGCGGGTAATCCGGGCGACTGTGACGGGCTGGGAAGGCTACGACCTTATCGTCCGCCCCGACAACGTCCAGGCAGGCAGGCCGGGCAAACGCCACACCAAGCGAAGAACGGAACGAAAGCGATGAACTGGAAGCTGCCAAATCAACTGACGATGGCCCGGCTGGTGCTTAGCGCGGTGTTCTTCGTCCTGCTGGCCAATTGCGATGTAAAGCGGGATTCGGCGGGCATGCTGCTTGCCTGCTTCGTCGTCTACATCATCGCGGGCGTAACTGACGTGCTGGATGGTTACTTGGCTCGAAAGTGGGCTATAACATCGTCGTTTGGCCGAATCGCCGATCCGATTGTAGACAAGGTGATTGTCTGCGGGGCATTTGCCCTACTGGCCGGCAGAAATTTTGCCTTCGGCGAAGTCGGTGCGTTAGACGAGTTCCAGCGCCGGCTGCCTTACTGGCTGCACGGGGGCATGGCCAGCGGCGTGCAGTCATGGATGGTGGTCATTCTGGTAGCACGCGAGTTCATCATCTCGGGTATTCGCGGTTTCAGCGAGGGTCGGGGCGTAACCTTCGCCGCCACGTCGGCCGGTAAGATCAAGATGTTCATCCAGAGCCTGGCGATTTGCGCGGTGATCTTGCAGTTGGCCTTCTTTACCAACGCAGCCTGGGCGGTGGCGGTAAAGCTTACTGTGGTCTGGCTGATGGTGGTGGTCACCGTCGCCAGCGGGTTGGCGTACGTGCGGCGAGCCCGCGGGGTCCTGGCGGGGGATGGATGTGAATAGGCTGCGAACGCTGCTGGTGACAGGGCTGGGAACGGGATACCTGCCCATTGCTCCGGGTACGTGGGGCTCGGCGGCCGTGGTTGCGATATACCTGCTATTGACGGCCGTGGGTGGGGGGAGGACGTGGGTTCTCTCGGCCGGTATGGGCGTGATCGCCGTAGCTGGCACGGTCGTGTGCGTAAGGCTCGGGGGCTTCGCGGAAACGCACTTCGGAGTGAAAGACCCCTCGGCCGTCACCATCGATGAATGGGCGGGGCAGGCGTTGTCGCTCATTGCCGTTCCGGCGTGCGATGATTGGCCCGGGCGATTCGCAGTGGCCGTCACGGCGTTCCTGGCCTTTCGCTTGTTCGACATAGTAAAGCCCTCGCCGGCTAACCGGGCGCAAAAGCTGCCCGCCGGCTGGGGCATAGTCATCGACGACCTGATCGCAGGGATCTACGCCAATGTCGCTGCCCAGATCCTGCTTCGGCTGGTACTGAAGGTGGGATGATGGTGAGCCGCGATGGGCTATCGTCCCTGTCGAACAGACGGCGAGTTGGCTGCTGGTTTTTGCGCGCACAAAAAGGCCAGTCTCCCACCACCGGCCACGCCGGGTAGGCAGACCGACCCTTTAGTCTACTAGATACAAGACCCAGGTTGGACTACATCTGGCGTTTGCGGTACTGAAGCCAGAAGATGATCAGCACCACGAGCAGGACAATCGCGATCAGCTGCCATCCTTCGAAAATCCATAACTTAAAAGCCAGTTGCGGAAGACTAGCGAGACTCAACATGTCAATCTCCTTAGATACGTTTCAGAACCGTCAACCCATACGGCCGCGGGTATCTTCGACGGACCCTGCCGGCCTGTCAAGAGAAAACAACGCACGAACCAGGACCCCACAGCCCTGGGCAGGCAGCACGGCCCGGCCATCCCAAACTAGCGGCGACTGGACTCGAACCAGTGACCTAGGGCTTATGAATCCCTCGCTCTAACCAACTGAGCTACGCCGCCATGGCCATAGCGATACTATGTATCGGCATAAAGACGTTTTCAAGTGATTACCTGTCGATTTTCGAATACGGCCCACTCGACATCCGCGGCTGGTTCTCGACTGCGATGTGGCTTACGTGTAAGATAACCTGGCAAATGGCCATCCGATAACGAAGATGGAACGAAGGAATTGTCTGTTGTCAATGTGGCTGATGCCGACGGAGCTTAATGGTCTGCATTATGACGAAGCTGTCCAACATTGAGCCTGTGCGTCTGGTGGCCTTGATCAGCGGTGGCGGGCGGACGCTGATGAACTTCATGGACAAGATCCGTTCCGGTGAACTGGCTGCGCGGGTCGTTGGTGTCGTCGCCTCCGGCCACAGCCCCGGCGTGGAGCGGGCCCGACAGGCCGGCCTGGAAGTTTGCGTCGTGCCCCGCAAGGACTATGACAGCGTCAAGTTGTTTTCCACCGCCGTCAATGAGGCCGTCCTGGCTGCTGGGCCCGACGTGGTGGCGCTGGCGGGATTCCTGCACTTGTGGCATTATCCCGAATCGCTGGACTGGAAGGTGATGAACATCCACCCGGCACTGTTGCCGAGTTTCGGCGGCGCAGGCATGTACGGACACCACGTGCATGAGGCCGTGCTTGAGGCCGGTTGCAAGGTCACAGGTTGTACCGTTCACTTCTGCGACCGCCGCTACGATACCGGGCCGATCATCGTTCAGCGCACCGTAGCTGTCCTGGAAGGCGACACCCCCAACACACTGGCCGCCCGCGTCTTCGAGCAGGAGTGCATCGCCTACCCGGAGGCGATAAACCTCTTCGCCGAAGACCGACTGAGTATCGACGGACGTGTGGTGCACGTAAGGGCCAAATGAGTCAGCCACCTTCCCGCCGCCGTAGCGGACGAGGCCGCGATGCGTTCGGCCCGGTGCCCTCAGGTGAGGTCGGCATTCACGTCAACGTGTTGGCCCTATCCCGTTTTACCCAACCCTGTCGAAGATTGCCTGGGCGGCATCGGCGATGTGCTTGGACGACAGGCCGGTGGCCTGAAGGATCTCTTCGGGGGTTTTTGCGCTTTTCGGGACCGCGCCGACGACCATCCGAGTAACGGCGACACCCAGATCGCTGGCCGCCGCCGCCGCTGCTATCTCGTCACAAACCCCGCCGACGTAGTTGTCTTCAACCACAAGAATCTGCCCGTTGCAGTCGTCGCCGATGCGGAGGATTTCGTCGGGATTGGCCAACGGCAGGGCGTATACGTCGATCACGCTCGGCTCCAGCCCGTTCTGCTCCATCAGGCCCAAGGCCTCGCGGACCACGTGCAATATGTAGCCGCTGGTGACGATCGCCAGGTCGGACCCGTCGATAAGGTGCTTGAAGCCGCCCTCGATGAAGCTCTCCTGCTCATTGTAGATGATGTCCACGTCCGGGCGGTGGGTTCGCATGTAGCACATCCCGTCGATGTTCGCCATCAATTCAGTGAGCCTGAAGGCCGAGACGGCATCCGACGGCAGGAATACCCGGCAGGCGGGCTCGCCATCGAAACGCTTGGCATGTGCAAACGCGCGGAAAAACGCAAGGTCGGCCACGGCCATCTGACTGGGCCCGTCGGCGGCCAGGCTGATGCCGGCGTGCGAGCCCACCAACTTCAAGTTCGCGTTGGTTATGGCCGCCATCTCGATTTGATCGTAGGCGCGAACCAGAAACTTCGCGAACGAGCTGACGAACGGGATCTTCCCGCCCGCCGCCAGCCCCACTGCGGCGGAGACCATGTTCTGCTCGGCGATCCGGGCCTCGAAATAGCGATCTGGAAACTGCTTGGCGAACATGTCGGCAAAGGTGGAGTTCTTAACGTCGCCGTCCGTAGCCACGATTCGCGGGTCGGCCCCGATAGACAGCAGTGCCGCACCATACGCACGCCTGGTGGACAGCTTGCCCTTTTCCACGGCGGCGCCCAGCCCGGCGGCGGCGGCG
>JABMQG010000251.1 GCA_013203365.1 Planctomycetota bacterium
GCGTTCATGCAGCCTTGAAGAAAGAGCCCGTCGATCGTGTTCCAGTGTTTATGTGGTTTCATCCAGGAACGATTCTGCGCCTGGCCGATGTGCTTGAAATACCGCCGGCGCTGGTTGCTGAGGCTATGGGCAACGACGTGAAGCAGGCTTGGGGCGGCAACAATTATCCCATGGAAGGGATTGTCCATGAGACCGACGGGGACTGGCATGTCGATTTCTGGGGCGTCAAGTGGGTCAAGCAAGGCGAATTCAATCAGATCGCGGAATGCCCGCTTGCCGGCGCAGACAGAGAGCAGGTCCTGGCGTACCGGTTTCCCTACGAACACTTGGACGAGCTGATGGGCAACATGGAGCCGATCACCAAACAAAGCGATCGGTTCTTCATCGGTTGCGACGTCTCCCCGTGTGCGTTTGAGATGTACTGGCGGCTGAGAGGGATGGAAAACGCCATGCTGGAGATAGCGGCTGATCCCGAGCTGATCGCGGAAATGTTCCGCCGCTCTGCGGATTTCGCAATTGCCCTGTCCCGAGAGGCCATAAACCGCTACCGGCTCGATTGGCTTTGGACCGGCGACGACGCCGCTTCACAGCTGGCGATGCTCATGAGCCGGCGGTCGTGGCGAGATCTGATAAAGCCCCAGTTGAAGCGGGTCGTCGACGTGGGCAAATCGAAAGGGCTTTACGTGGCTTTTCATTCTTGCGGGGCGATCAGGTCGATCATTGGCGATCTTATCGAAATCGGCGTGGACGTTCTCAATCCGATCCAGTGCAACTGCCCCGGAATGGATCCGCTGGAGCTGAAACGCGAATTTGGCGACAAGGTGGCGTTCATGGGCGGGGTTGACACACAGGGGGTGCTGCCCAACGGCACTGCCGATGAAGTCCGAAGGGCCACCGCCAAACTGGTGGACGGCATGACTGCCGACGGCGGAGGCTACATCCTTGCCGCCTCGCATACCGTCCCGCCGGAAACGCCTCTGGAAAACATCTTCGCCATGTACGGGCAGGCCGGGATCAGCAAGGAAGAGATACTCGGGAAGGCCGCAGATATCCGCTCGCGACTGGCAGCCCAAGCGAAATCGTAATAGGCAAATAGCTGCGTAACCGTTGCTTGCTTTGCCTTCCCAGCTATAATGCTCGCATGTCTAACATTGCCCACGAAGACACCACGAAGCAAGGATTGAATCTAGGGAACTTACTGGCCGTAGACAGGACATCCTTGGCCAATCAGCGGACATTCCTGGCATACGTGCGGACAACCATCACCTTGTTCGGAGCCGGAGTGACTTTCATAAAGTTTTTCGATTCCATCCGTGCTGTTGCGATATTTGGCTGGCTGCTGTTGCCGCTCGCGGCGATTACGCTTGCCGTCGGCATCTTCCATTTCATAATGACTAGAATCAGGATCGGCAAATGCACCAGGGCGAATGGGGGCGCTTAGAACACTTTGCTTCATAAACCGGTGCCGGCTTGTTTGTTCGCTTGGGTGCCTCAGGCTGCATCGGCATCGCGGTCCTAACCGCCCGGCCGCACGTCACACCCGACCTAGATACTCGCCTGTGCGGGTATCCACCTTGATCGTTTCGCCGTTTTCAACGAAAGGCGGCACCTTTACGCGGGCGCCGCCTTCGCAGATTGCGTCTTTGACCTGCGAGGTCGCCGTGGCGCCTTTGACCGCCGGCGGAACGTCCACCACCTTCAGTACGACCGTATTGGGCAGCTCAATCGTGATGATTTTGCCCTCTACGAAGGCCACTTCCAACTGGATATTCGGCATGAGGTACACCCTGGCATCGCCGATAAGATCGTCGGGAATCTCAAGTTGCTCGAAGCTTTGCATGTCCATGACGACGTGGCTGGACCCGTCGGAATAGAGGTATTCCATCGGCTTGCGGTCGAAGATCGCCTGCTCCAGCGTCTCCTCGGTGCGGAATCGGTCGCGGATGATCGTGCCGTCGCGGACGCTTTTCAACTCGATCTGCATGTAGCTGCGGCCTTTGCCCTTGGCTACGTGATCGGAACCGTGCACCACCCACAACTGGTCCTTGTAGTACACACCTATCCCTCTTCGCAAATCTATTGCCTTTACCGCCATTGCTTACTCCACTTACTGTCTGCCGTCGTTTCCACGCGAATTACGGTAGTATAGGCGCAGCCAACGTTTTTGCAAGCGGCAAAAGGGCCGTTGCGATCCCCCACGGCGGAGGACATAATGAGATTCATGGCCCCGGCAAATCGGAGACAGTCTATGAGCAGGCTCATGGTGGGTGTTTCGGGCGTACGCGGCGAAATCGCAAAGACTCTAACACCCGAAGTGGCCGTGGCGTTCGGCTCGGCCTTCGGAACCATGTTGGGCGCCGGCAAGAGCGTCGTCGTCGGGCGAGACAGCCGCCCGAGCGGATCAATGGTCCGCAATGCCGTAACAAGCGGCCTGGCCGCCTGCGGCGTAGACGTGATCCACCTGGGCGTAGTCTCTACACCGGGGGTTGCTCTGATGACCCGGCATCTTCAAGCCGACGGCGGGATCGTGCTGACGGCAAGCCACAACCCGCTCGAATGGAACGGCATAAAGTTCCTCCGGCCGAACGGGCTTGGCCTGGGCGCCCAGCAGGCCGAACAACTTAAAACCATGTGGGAGAGCGGAAACTTCGCCTACGTCGGAGCCACCCAGTGTGGTGGCGAGAGCGCCAATACTCAGACCCACGCCATCCACATTCAGGCCGTGCTGGACATCGTCAAAGCCAAAGACATCGCACGTCGCGGCTTCAAGGTGGTTCTTGACAGCATAAACGGCGCCGGCTGCACAGCCACTGCCGAGCTGATGGAGCGGCTGGGCTGCGAGTTCGTCCACCTGAACGGCGAGCCGACCGGGCTGTTCGCGCATACTCCGGAGCCGATAGCTGAGAACTTGGGGGCCCTGTGCGAGGCGGTCAGGCAGCACAATGCGGACATTGGATTCGCCCAGGATCCCGACGCCGACCGGTTGGCGATGGTGGATGAAACGGGCGCCTTCGTGGGGGAGGAATACACCCTGGCGGTGTGCGCGGCCTACGTTCTTTCCCAGCAATCTGCAGGCGGCGGCTCGATCGCCACGAATCTGTCCACCAGCCGAATGATCGACGACATTGCCGCCGCAGCGGGTGCACGGGTGTTTCGCACGCCGGTAGGCGAGGTTAACGTTGCCGAGCGAATGCTGGAGGCCGGATGCGTCTTCGCCGGAGAAGGCAACGGCGGTGTCATCGACCCGCGAGTGGTGCCCGTGCGAGACTCGCTGGTAGGCATTGCACTTGTGCTTGCGCATATGACCGAGACGGGCGAGCCATTCAGCGAGTCGATCGCGAAGCTGCCTCGGTATGAGCTTATGAAGACCAAGTTCCCCTGCTCGGCCGGCGCAGCCGGAAAGCTTGTCGGTGCCGTCAAGAAGCATTTTGCCGGCCGGCGGGGGGTACGATTGGACGACAGGGATGGTCTGCGCGTCGACCTGCCCTCCGGCTGGGTGCACATCCGCGCGTCCAACACCGAGCCCATCATTCGCATCTTTGCCGAGGGCCGATCCAGGGCCGACGCGCAAGCACTGGTTGCGGACGTGCGATCTGTCGCCGACGCGGCGGCCGGATGAACACGGAGCAATTCACCCCTCTTGCGGGCAAACCATGCCGATCAGTTCCTGCGCCGCCAGGGCCGTCTCGGCCGACAGGCCGTCGATGCGGTTACGCATGAAGGAATAGACCGCCAGTGCCGGCACGGCCACGATAAGACCCCAGAAGGTCGTCACCAGCGCTATCCCGATCGAGTCCGCAAGCTGCACAGGGCTTGGAATACCCCTGGCAGAGACGATCTCGTTGAACGCCAGGATCATGCCAAGTACGGTGCCCAGAAGCCCCAGCATCGGGGCGACGTTTCCGATTATGTTCAGCACCTCGATCTTGCGGAGCAGGCGGGTCGTTCGCTCCTCCGTGGCCTCTTCCATCGCCCGCTCCATAGCAGAGTATCCATGCGACGCCTCGGCCAGCGCCGCCTGTACGACGGCCGACAGGAAGCTCGGGTCCGTCGCGGTGAAATCGAGCACCTGGCGATATTGTTTTTCGTCGAAGAGCTTGCGGATTCGCTCGCGCGACGCCACCGGCAGGATCACTGCCCGGCGGACGGTCATGAAATGCTCGATAATCAGCGCGATGCTCGCCACGTCGATAACGATGATCAATATGCCGATCACACCCCCGCCCGGCCAGACGAACTGCTCGAACAGGTTCCGCGTCGCCGGCTCGCCGGCCAGTGCCGACTCACCGCCAGCGGCCAGCACCGCCGCCGCTGCTGCCAGGCCAAATAGCAATCTCTTCGCCTGCATCCCGGCTCCTTTTTCAAGCCCGTTTCAACAAGGGCCAAGCATCATTTCAACGGAGATACGCTCTCACCGGTCTTCGCCGACCAACTTGTACACGCCGCCGTTGGCTTTGGCAATCTGCTTGAGGACACGCTCGGCCTCAGGAAGGCCATAGCTGAGAAGAATTGTATTGATCTGCACCTTGCCGCCGGCATTCAGCTCGGCGAGGGTCTGCAAGACCTTGCGGTTGTCGGGGAACTGTCCGTCGGTCAGCAGGTAGATCAGCTTGCCTTTCTTTCGCCGATCGGCTTGAGCGAGTACCTCAAACGCCCGCTTGAGTGCCGGGACCGGATCGGTCTGCCCCCTCGCGACGATGCCCGCTAGGAACTTGGCTGCCTCACACTTGTCCGGGTCCGTCGCCGACACCAGCCGGCAGGGGCGTTTTTCATCCAGGTGCGTGTCGAAGAAGAAGATAACGTGGAAGGTCTGCTCCGCCGTCAGCTCCGCGATACTGTGAAGAAGCTCCAGCCTGACCGGGCCGAACTCCGTCAGGTTCCTGCCCCGGCCGAGGCTGTCCACCATGGACCCCGACCCATCCACAACGTACACGACGTGATGGGCATTCCCACCTGTGCCGAATAGCTTAGGGCCGGCCTCGCTGGCGGGCGGGGAAAGGATGTCCAGCCCACTACCGGCACCGCCGCCCAAGCCAAGTATCTCGGAAATGTCTGGCTCGGCCGGCGGCTCGGCGGGGGCGGCCTGCGGCAATTCGGTCAGCCGTTCGGCGGTGGTCTCGGCTACGATCGATGCGTCCTGAAGCTGCGGCTCGGTCAAGTCCGACTGCAACGGCCGACCCGCCTCCGCCGCCAAGCGAGCGTTGGGGATTATGATCTCATCATCCGCCGCGTCGGCAATGAACATGTACAGCAT
Organism: Planctomycetota bacterium; assembly: GCA_013203365.1. Classification (GTDB taxonomy): domain Bacteria; phylum Planctomycetota; class Phycisphaerae; order SM23-33; family FEN-1343; genus JABMQG01. The sequence goes on from JABMQG010000251.1 coordinate 5,255, forward strand.
GCTCAGCAATACCAGCATAGCGGCGTGAAACACCACGCTGACGGCCCACGGTGCCGCACGGATCGCGCGTTTGCGATCGTTTCGCGCCGGAGCGGCGACCCAGGCTTCGGCCTCGGACACCAGATCCTTCGGAAGCTGTCTTGGCTGTGTCGGTTCGGCCATCCTTCGTTGCACTCGGACCTAGGGGTTTCGCCCGACGGGCAGTGTAAGGGCCGTTCAAACGCCGAGCAAGCGTCAGATGCTTCAGGATCCACCCTGCCCAGCCATTTCCGCCTGAATCACCTCGGCGGACGGTATCTTCGGCCCGGTCATCGCTACGATCACGCCGGGTAGGGCCCAGAACATCGGAACCAACCTGGCCAGAAGCGCCAGGGCTAAGACCTCGCTTGCCTGGGTGGACTGTGAGACGAAGAACGTTACGTAAAAGCTCTCAGTCAGCCCCACGCCGCCAGGCACTATAGGAACGGCGGCTATTATGTAGATCAGCGGCACGTAGATGATGTACTGGTACCACGGAATGGCCAACCGCATGCTCGTTCCTAGCAGGGCCACACCCGCCACGAGCAGCAGGTGGACGACAAGGGTCTGCCCCATGGCCAGGAAGATCGCACCCATGCTGTTGCGATACCGCGAGAGGACCTCCACGACCCGAGAAACCTGGCGAGCGATCGGCAGCCTTTGGTAGAACGACTCTAGCCGAAATAACCCCCGCAGCCTGCGGCTGAAAGCGAACGCCCCCAGCCCTGATAACCCCGCCAGGACACCCCCGGCGACCCATGTCGCCGTGGTCAATTCGGCGCCCCCTCCGCCGGCGTTATCAAATGCTTGCCGCAGGGCTGGAAACTGCCTGGCGACGAATACTAATACAAGCATGATCACCGACAGCAGCGTCAGCCCCGTCAGTCCGAGCAGGCGGTCCACGAAGACCGTCGTCAGACAGGCCGTCTTGCTGTCGGTGTGTTTGGACAGGTAGTAGGCCTTGACCAGATCCCCACCGGTAGTGCCCAGGACGACGAAGTTGAAGAACGTTCCCAACCACGTCAGCCTCATCGCTTCCCAGAGTGACACGTGGATATCCTGCACCGCAAGCAGCCGCCACCAGCGATATGAAACCATCCAGACGCTCAAAAGAAGCGCCACTGTCCCGACCAAGGCCACGGCGTAGTTTATTTCCCCAATGGCACGGGCGAACTCGTTCCACTGCACCTTGCGCAGCACCCACACCAGAAGCGATGCGCTCAAAAGGATCTTCCCGGCCAGGATCAGCATTCTACGCAGAGATTTATGCATGGTCTCTCCCCTTATCGTCCCCCGACGCGCAGGATTATAAGGATTATACCACGGCAAAAGCAAGCGGCAAGAAGTGTTATGTCACATACCACGGCCCAGTCCGCGGCGAGGTGGGGGCGGTCAGAGTCGCCTCTTCCTTCGCGGCGGGAACTTGCCACCAAGGGTCCTGCGAACGGGGACGCCCTTGTCTCGCTTCGCGGCGAAAATCGGGGCCTCAGATCGGCCGAGTATCTTCGTTTTCGTCGTCCGGGCGTTTGTGCCCTCATTGCCCCTGGGCGGCGGCGAAGGTTCAAACCCCTTCAACTCAACCTGGTGGAGTTGCTTGTTGATGAGCTTCTCGATTGCCGTCAGGTCGGGGCCCTCCTCGGGCGTGACGAAGGTGATGGCCCGGCCGGCCTCGCCCATACGCGCGGTTCGCCCGACACGGTGGATGTAGGCCTCGGTTTCTTGTGGCAGGTCATAGTTGATGATGTGCGTAATGTCGTCGATATCCAACCCCCGGCTGGCCAGGTCGGTGGCCACCAGGACGTTCAGCAGGCCAGTGCGGAACTGCTTCATAACCTTTTCTCGGTCACGCTGATCCAGGTCGCCGTGGATTTCCTTGGCATTGACGCCGTTGTCGATCAGGTACCTCACCACCCGAGTCACGTCTCGCTTCGTGGCAATAAACACGATTGCCAGCTTGGGCGAGTCCTGTTTGAGCAGGTGCAGCAGCAGCCGGCGCTTGTCCCAAGACTGCACGCTTATATACGTCAGTTCCACCTCGTCTACCGTCGGTCTGCCCGGCGAGCAGATAATCTCGACCGGGTCGTGCATGTATTGCCTGGCCAGCCGGTTTATTGCCTCGCCGATCGTGGCCGAGACGAAGATGGTCTGATGAGCGGTGTGAATCTGGCCGAGAATCAAGCGAATATCTTCACGGAACCCGATGTCGAGCATGCGGTCGACCTCGTCCAGCACGGCGAAACGAATGTGGTCCAGGCGGAGCATCTTTCGCCGCATCAGGTCCATTATCCGCCCCGGCGTGCCCACCACGATCGCCGGGCCGCGTTTAAGCTCTATCGCCTGCTGCCTCAGCCGAGTTCCGCCGTAGGCGACGGTTACCTTGTGCGGGGTGAACTGCGCCAACGTGCGAAAGTCGTCGGCTACCTGTGCTGCGAGTTCTCGGGTGGGTGTAAGAACCAGGCACCGCACACCGTCGCCATCGCCCATTTGCTGGAGAATGGGTACAGCGAACGCACCCGTCTTGCCGGTGCCAGTTCGCGCCTGGCCCAGAACATCCCTGCCCGCCAGTGCCGGCGGTATCAATTTGGCCTGTATCTCGCTTGGTTGTGCCCAGCCGTTTTTCGCTACTGCCTTCAGCAACGGCTTGATCAGCTTAAGCGATTCAAATCCTTGCCCTGTCGTGTTGTCAGTCACTGTAGTGGTCGCTGTTGCTCCTCTTCCCTAATGAAAACCGAAAGGCTAACCGGCCAAGGCTTAAAAAGCAATACGCTAGCATCTTGCATTAATAGACCCTGCGATTGCCGGTTGTCATTGCTCCTTGTCGGCTTTGGCTTGTTCCGGCAACTGAACGCGGATCCGGTTGATCTTTCTCTGCTCGGCCTCAAGGATGGTGAAGTTGATGCCCTCATGGTCGAACTGTTCGTTGGCTTTGGGAATGTAGCCCAGCGTCGAGAAGACGAAGCCTCCGACGGTGTCGTAGTCTTCCTCCTCCGGCAGTTCGATGCCGAGTTCATCGTTGAGGTCGTCGATGTACATGCGGGCATCGACCTCGACCGTTCGGTCATCGACTCGGCGCAGCAGTGCCGGCTCGGTCTTCTCGTACTCGTCGGCAATCTCCCCGACAAGCTCCTCCAGCAGATCCTCGATCGTCACAAGCCCCGCCGTACCGCCGTACTCGTCCAGCACGATCGCCATGTGCACCTTCTGGGCCTTGAACTCCTTCAGCAGGTCGCTGATGGCCTTGGTCTCGGGCACAAAGTACGGCTTTCGCATGATCTTGCGCAGGTCGAACTCTTCCTGGTCCGTTACCGCCAGCAAATCCTTGGCGTATAGCACGCCGATTACGCTGTCGAGCGACTGTTCATACACCGGTATTCGCGAGTGCCCAACCCCCAGCACGGCCGCAACGCAGCGGTCGCGAGCCGCCTCCACCGGGAGGGCCTCGATGTCCGTCCTCGGGGTCATGATCTCACTGGCACGGATGTCGTGGAACTCGATGACGGAGGTGATCATCTCCATTTCTCCGGCGTCCAGTTCGCCCTCGGCCTGGCCTTCGCTGGCCAGTTGCAGGATCTCCTGCTCAACCTCCGTGGTTCGCCCGTCAGATTGCTCCCGATGCCCGCTGAGTCGGCGGACGGCCAGGTCCACCGCCGCCAGATCCTTGCCAATCGGCCATAGCCCACAACGCGTCACCTGCAGCAGCGGCCACATCATCGCGACGGTGCGTTCGCCGGCATACTTCGCCCATGCGTGCGGAATGCCAATGCCGAACACAACCACTATCGCAGCGGCCAGCGCCATCACCGCCAGCCCCGTATCCCAGCGCCACGCTTGGCCAACGACGCGGATCAGCGACAAGAATATCAGAAGGTGGCACACAACACGGACCACCGCCGTCACCAGCAGCATCTGGTCCATGTGCCGATCGAGTTGCGCCAGACATCGGCTGCGCCGACGATCGGAAAAGGCATGCTCCAGCCTCACACGGCTGGGATTTATCAGCGTGTAATGGACAACGGAAAACAGAAGTGTAGTAAAAGCCGCGATAATCAACACAACCAGGGTTCCACCGTCCACGTCGAGTATGGCTCCATATATATGTCAGCAATCCCCGGTTTTTCTCACTCCTCGCGCCGTTGTGAGACATCCCCAGGCCCACGCGACTGCCTCATCGGCGCCGCCAACAACGGGTAATCATACACCATCTGACGGTCAAGACAAGGCCTGGGGCAAACCAACTAGCCGGTCTCGATAGGGCGGGACGGGAAACGGTTGGCGGCGATCGTCGCACACACCCTCTGCCGCACGCGATCGCAGTCGATGCGACCACCGGCAGACTCGGGTACTCAGCCATCGGTGTACAAGCCATAACACCCTGATTGGCATGACATTATATAAAGTACAAACCTTTACGTCCAATACGCCCGCTCGCCGGGCGAAAAACTTTAATCTTCGACAACAAGAAAATACCTTGACAGTTGGCACCAAGGGGGGTATATTTAACTCAGTTCTATTGCTCAAAACTTTATGCTCAGTGTGTCTGTCCTTGATGTTTTTGTCTTGCCGTTGCTTGGTAGTATGTTGACAGCGATGCTAATGCTTGCTCGATTCGTTGCTCATTATGGCTCAAAAGCTCAACGGTTTGTAACCTGGAAGTCTCGACGTTTGGCTGTCCCGTCGCTGCTCGGCTCAGATATTGTATGAGATACGTTACTGGGACTTCCAAATAATTAGGTATGACCGGCTTAACGGAGGAGGTCTCTGCATGAAATGAAAATCCAGTATTTCTTCAACGGGCAGATTGTGTCGGCACGGTGCGACCGACTGCCCCAGCCTGCGGCCAGTGTGGTCTGGCTATGATACAGTTGTAGCGATGCAAAAAAGTTCTAATTGGCGTGTAGGATGCTCAAGTTTATGTAACCCAAATGCTCTAAGCGAGCGGCAAGTAAAGGAGAGGAAAAATGAAGAAAATTCTCGTTTCAATGGCAATATTGATGTTCGCCGCAATATCGGCCCAGGCAGCTCCGGCGGTCACGTACACATTGGTGATTGATCCAGGCCCGGGCACCTTCCAGATAACGGCCGATGTTTCGCAAGGCGACAACGCTGGCCTGGCCACGTATGGGATGGATGTGGTAGGCTTTAGCACCATGTCTAACTTGGGGCCGATGGTGGATGGCTTTGCCGATGGCTTTTTGCCCTGTACGAAGGGCTTCAACCTGTTCCGTAGCGCCGACAACGTTAGCCCGTTGGGCGCGGGGCAGGACACCATTACCCCAGGTGCCGTACTGGTCTACGGTTTTGGACAGGCCGCTGGTGACATTAGCCCTCCGGGTGGCTGGGCGGTAGGCCCGCCTCATACCGAGGTGCAGTCGGTCTACGACGCCACGTTGGTGCTGGCCAGTGGTACGTTCCCCGTAGGCGTTAACCCCTCTTGGGGCCAGTCGGCTGCGGCTGTCGTATTTGCCCAAGAAGGCTTACAGGATACCATGGGCGTTACGGCGGAACTGGTGACGGTTATCATTCCCGAGCCGGCGACGATGTCCATGCTCGCTCTCGGTGGTTTGGCAGCTTTGATCCGTCGCCGACGCAGCTAAGGCCTCGGACAACAACCGTTAAGCCTAATTAGGAGAAGGCCCACGGGCGCGTGCCCGTGGGCCTTCTTATGCTGTGGTCATGATTCAGTCACGGCAGCCGATTAGCCCGGTTTTCATAAAGACTGTCGCATACTGGTTGAGTTAGCCGATGTTGATTTCATGAAAATCGCATCTGCTGATACACGACGACGGGCCTTGGCGGCGTACGAGCAAGGCGGGAAGACACAGTCGGAGATTGCCGCTCTCTTCGGCGTTA
>JABMQG010000252.1 GCA_013203365.1 Planctomycetota bacterium
CGGGTTCGGCTATCTCTGCCAGTGAGCCTAACAGGTGCTCGGTGAGATTTACGTCTACACCTGCGGCCATGATTCTCGCCGCGGCCAAGCCTTGTAGTTCTTTCCGGCCGCTGTGCAGCGCCATAAGGGCCAATTCGGTGACCTGCTCGTCCTGGGTGAGTACAAACGGCCAGGCCGCCAGCGCCAAGGCCGGCTCGCCGCCCAAGGCTATGGTCAAAAGCGTGCGGGCGAGCTTCTTAGACATACCGCAGGCCATCAGCAGTCGCAGGGTCCCGGGCTGTAGGCCGGCAGGAAGATCCGCAAGGCCGGGAGGGTCTTCCGCAACCACGGAGAGGTGGCGTATCTCTGCCATCGCGTCGCGAACGGGCTTAAGACTCAGGTAGTGCTCGTGCCGGGCCAATTCCGCCAGGGTCGGCCAGGTTGCCTGGGAGATATAGGCCCTGGCAGTCTGGGCCAGCAGGGGAAAACGCAGGGCGGACAGGACGAATTCTCCAGTTTCCGACGGGGGCATGCTTTTTAGTGTTGCCATCACTTGGCGGGTTAGCTGGTTGGCTGGGCGGTCCAGTTGAAGCATCACTTCCCTGGGGCATTGAAAACCCAGCACCACCGCGGCCTGAAGGACCTGGGGCGAGCCATGAAGGCGGAAGTTTTTCATGGCCATCGTCACCGCCGGGGCAATGTGCCTGGCGATGGTGTTGGGGTCGTGGACGTACTTGCGGGCCAGATTCAGCAGGGCCTGGCCGGCACGTGAGCGAACGAGTGGCGTGGAATCGTTGGCACCACTGGCCAACAGGTAGGCGAAGCAGGGGTGGCCTGCCTCGCTCATCAGGGCAATCACGTTGAGACGAAGTGAGGGGTCTCGGCTGCCGATTGCGACGCGGGCTATGGGCTCCGACAGGCTGATGTCGTTCAGCAAGAGCCGGCGGGCCGGCACATCCAGCGCGGGCACCAGCTGGGCGATGCTGGCGAGCAGATCATGATCGGGTTTTTTCAGCAGGGCCGACAGGACGGCGGCCTGAAGGTCGCCATCGCTGCTTTGCAGCGCGTCAATCAAGGCGTTCCGGGCCGTCGGACCATCGGTCCGGCCAAGCATATCCAATAGTGCAGAGTTATATAGTGCGCCTTCCATTGCTATGAGGTTTATCGGGCCAAGAAACGCAAAAGCTTGAACCGATGGTACCTAGCGATTGTCTGCCGCGACGCGGTGGCAGGTGTCATCTTGGCAGTTGAGTGCTACCGAAGCGACCCGATCGAGATCATCGAGCTTGGCGCTTGAATTGTTATTGGCTTTTCCATAGCATGATAATAGCCTACGGGTCACGGCCAGGGCGGTTGTCGGTCTGTCCGGGCCGATCGCCAGGTGCGGTGCAAGCATGTGCTTGCAGCGGCGTTTTCTTGGCGGTCATTTCCCGTTCCGGCCTCTGCCGAGGCCCACAGTGTCGAGCAGGTACTGACATGACAGCCACTGCTACCAGCGCCTTGGACGGAAGCGTCCTGATGCTGAACCGCTACTACGCCGCCATTCGGGTGGTCAGCGTAAGACGGGCGATGTCCATGCTGTATCGCGACTTGGCCGAGGTAGTCTACGTCGAGGATAACCAGTTCGTGGGTCACGACTTTCAGTCGTGGCAGGAAGTTAGCGCCTTGCGTGCAAAGTACCACCGGCATCGGCACGAGTGGATTCGGTGCGTTCGGTTCGAACTTGTCGTGCCGCGTGTCATTCGGCTGTTGTTTTACGATCGGTTACCGAGGCAGACGGTCAAGTTCAACCGGCGGAACATCTACGCCCGCGACAGCAGCCGATGCCAGTATTGCGGCAAGCGGTTCTCCTCCAGCGAGTTGAGCCTTGACCACATCATTCCCCGCTCCCAGGGCGGCAGGAGCACCTGGGAGAACGTCGTGTGCTGTTGTGTCCGCTGCAACGTCTGTAAGGGTGGTCGCCGGCCGGACGAGGCCCATATGCACCTCGTCGCCAGGCCCGCCAAACCCAAGCGACCCCCGGCCATCCTGCTTCGCTTGAGCAATGAGAAATACGCTTCATGGAAGCAGTTTCTCGATAACGCATACTGGTCGGTGGAATTGAGGGACTAGTTACGCTCTACCGCAGTCGTCAGGATCGGCTGCGGCTTCGTCCGGCTGCGTCGCCCTGGGCGTGAGTGTATTTGAAGCAAAATAAAGGACCTGCGGCCGAGGTGAGCGATAACGTGGGGCGCACGATTCGGCAACCTTGCCTGGTAATGCCGCGGAATACCGGGACGGAAAAGGAGCGGCTCAGCATGGAAATGGTCTACTTGAGTAGGGCCGACGTGGAGGCCCTGGGCATGACGATGAAGGAGGTTTTGAAAGCCGTTGACAACGGGTTTCGCCTCAAGGGCCTGGGCAAGACCGAGATGCCTCCCAAGCCGGGGATTCACCCCCGCAAGGATTGTTTTATCCACGCCATGCCGGCGTATGTGAAGGAAGTGGAGGCAGCCGGCTTGAAATGGGTCAGCGGATACCCGCCCAACGTAGCCAAGACGCTGCCGTATATTACCGGCTTGCTCGTGCTCAACGACACGGAGACCGGGATTCCCATCGCGGTGATGGACTGTTCCTGGGTGACGGCGATGCGCACCGGTGCCAGCGTTGGTATTTCCGCCAAGTACCTGGCCCGCAAGGGCAGCAGCGTTGCGGGCATCATCGGCTGCGGAGTGCAGGCCAGGGCAAGCCTGAGGGCCTTGGTCGAGACCGTCCCGACGCTGAAACAGGTTCGCTGCTTCGACCTCTATCCCAAAGCCAGCGAGAAATTCATCGAGGCAATGGGCGCGGTCTTCGGGAATTTGAAGTTCACAGCCTGCACCGGCCCGGAGGAGATGATGGACGGGGCGGACATAGCCGTTTCGGCCATACCGATTGTAGTTGACCCCGCGCCGCCGTTGGATGCGGGTATGCTGAAGGAGGGCGGGCTAGCCGTTTCGCTTGACTACGACTCCGCGTGGACCTCCAAGGCGATGGGGGAATGCGACAAGTTCGTTTCCGACGACGTCTCTCAACTGCTGTCGACGAAGGAGCACGGCGTGTATTTTGGGGGCATACCCAAGAACATCTACGCCGACCTGGGTGAATTGGCGGCGGGACTGAAACCAGGCCGTCAGAATGAGCGAGAGCGGATCTTCTCGATGAACATGGGTATAGCCGTGGACGACATGGTCACGGCAAAGGTGCTCTACCAGAAGGCTGTCAAGACAGGCGCGGGGGTACGGCTGCCCCTATAGCGTCTGTCGTGGCCGGCAGGGTTATTCATACAGGCTCGAAGTCGAAGAAATAATGCCGGTACAGAATGAAAGTAGCCCGCAGGCTCTAATCGCCTTGTGTCAGCACCACCTTGGCAAGCTTGGCGTCCTTTTCAGCATCTGAGAGCTTGTCCCACGTCGCCGGGCAGCCCGCACAGCAAAAGGCCACTTTATTGCCCTTGTGCGTGCGTGTGAGGCTATCGGACACATTGGCTGGGTCGATTGTCGTGCCCATTATTGGGCAGCGTACGTTTACGAACCCGGCTGCCTGCGACTTTTGGACCATCTCAGCAGGCGTGGTTGTCTGAGGGGTCTTTGCCGTCTCCTTCTTACAGCCGACTGCAAAGATAACCACAAATGCCAGGCAGCAAACCGCGATCAATCCGAGGGCCGTTGGGATGTTTCCGTCGCGTCTCATTATATTGCTCCTTTCCGATCTGATTCATTTTACACGTCGGCGAATCGGCTTTTCAACGCCTGCCGGGCGATGGCGGCCATTCAGGCCTGGGATACCTTCAGGGCTTGGTCGAGGTCGGCCTTGATGTCTTCGATGTCCTCGATGCCGACGCTCAATCGTACATATTCATCGGTAACACCTGTTTTGGCCTGTTCTTCCGGCGTAAGCTGCTGGTGCGTCGTCGAGGCCGGGTGAATCACCAGCGTCTTGGCATCGCCTATGTTGGCCAGGTGTGAGGCGAGGCGGACATTATTGATGAACTTTATTCCGGACCGCCTGCCGCCTTTTATGCCGAAGCCGATTATCGCACCGGCGCCGTCGGGCAGGTACTTGCAGGCGTTGACGTAATGGGGGTGGCTGGGCAGGCCCGGATAGTTCACCCACTCCACGGCTGGGTGCGTGCTTAGATACTCCGCTACCGCTTGGGCATTTTCACAGTGGCGCGGCATTCGCAGATGCAGGGTCTCCAGGCCCAACAGGAAAAGGAAGGCGGCAAAGGGGCTCATGCACCCGCCGGTGTCGCGGAGGAGGTGCGTGCGGATATGCACGATATAGGCGATGTTGCCGACGGGCTTGAGCGCCTCGGTGAATACAATACCGTGATAGGCGTCGTCCGGGTGGCAAAACTCCGGCCACTTGTCGGGATCGTCCGCCCATTGGAACTTGCCGCTGTCGACGATTGCACCGCCGACGTGCACACCGTGGCCGCCTATGAATTTTGTAGTCGAGTAGATCACGATATCAATGCCGTGTTCTATGGGGCGGAACAGGATGGGAGTAGTGACTGTATTGTCACAGAGCACCGGCAGCCCGCAGGCGTGAGCGACGTCGGCTATCTTTCGGAAGTCCGGCACGTCGTTCTTTGGGTTGCCGATCGACTCCAGGTAGACGCAGCGTGTGTCGGCGTCGGCGAGCTTGCTGATCTCGTCAGGTTTGCTCGGGTCGAAGAACCGCACGTCTATGCCGAGTTTTTTGAATGTCTGGGAAAAGAGGGTCCAGGTCCCGCCGTAGAGGCTGGTGGACGAAATGAAATTCTGCCCGGAATGGGTAAGCGTAAGTATCGCGGCGGTGATGGCGGCCTGTCCGCTGGCCATCGCCAGGCCCCCCACGCCGCCGTCCATCGCGGCCAGGCGTTTTTCCAGCACGTCGTTGGTCGGGTTCATCAGCCGGGAGTAGATATTGCCGAACTCTTTCAG
>JABMQG010000253.1 GCA_013203365.1 Planctomycetota bacterium
ATCGTCACCGACGATGCCGATTTCTACATACGCCGGCAACACCCCGGATGCCGTGGCGCTGGTGGCGCGGATAAGTGTCGGACCGATCGGCCGGGGTCGGCGAGTGTATTCGCCGGCTCCAAAGTAATTGGTCAGATCGGGCTCGGTCGTCACGTGCGGGCGGTACGCAGCGTCTTCGTTCCAAACGAATGTCCGAAACACGTCCACATACTGAAGGTTCCCTTGGCCGATCCGGCCGTACTTGTTGATGAAGTCCTGAGGGTTTGGCGGGTCCTCGCCGGTGTACTGAGCGTCGTCCATTTCGGGAATCACGCCGTTTTGCGCCCAGGTCGCCAAGTTGTGTTCCGTCGTGTCCCATGCCGGGTGAAGATCGCGGGTCTCAGCGTTGTCGTCAAAGGTCAGGCACACCTGGACGCGCTCCACGTCACCGATGACCTGAACATTATTTTGCACGTTGTGCGAATCCCGCAGAAATTCCAGGCGCTGCACTTCGGCCTGCTGGCCCGCGGTATCCGTAATCGCCACGGCACCCGCGGTGTCGTCGGCCAAGATAGGCGCCAGGCCGTACTCGGTGTCTGGGTGAAGCGAAAAGACGTACAAGCTATGTCGCGTCAACCCGTCTTCGTAGGTATCTCCATCGTGCCACGGGGCCAAGCAGAAGCCGAAACCGATAGGCAGAAGGATCGCACGGATCGCCTCCAAGAGGTTGGCACCCTCGATCACCACCTGCCCAAGTACTGTGTTGTCCAAGAGGCCTTTCAGGGCCGCCCAATCTGTCTTGGGTGAAATGATGGTGTAATCGTCAATGTACTCCACTAAAGACCGCAAGGCGGTATAGGCCGTCCAATATGCCGCCTGGATGGCCGGTGTGCTGCTGCCGGATTTTCTTACTACCCGGCCGGGGGGTTCGAACACCCTCGCTTCTCGGCCCGGAGGATCGTCCCGACTGGTGAGAACCCAGCCGTCGCCGCTTTCGTCGAGATCAACCTCTTGGGAGGCGTTGGGCTTTCCACCTTCGTTGAAGATCGTGGGATGGTCGGTCAATAAGACATTGTCAGGAACAGCGTTCTCAGCCGTGAGTGTGCCGGCGATTTCCATGTCGTCGGCCTCAGACGTCTTGCACCACTGCCCATGCACCGACGTTCCCTGCAGGCGGATCTCCGGACCATAGGCTACGTAGGACCTCGCTTCCGTGTCCGGGCTGGACTGGATTAGCAAAGACTCCTGGGCAATGTGACCGGCGAACCACTCTGAGCAGCTGCCGTAACCTTCGATGAGTCTGATTTCATCGCCCGTGTTAGGCCAGGCAACCGTATCATCGGCGCGCAGGAAGCTGCCCTGTGTGGGGCCTTGGCCGAGGCAGCATTTCAGCAAGAGCGCCGACAAGGTTCCGTTAACTCCCCATCGCAGTTGAGACGGCTGGAGAGTCGGCAGTTCGCGTTGCGAGCCCCACGACGGCGAGCCGGCAAGAGAGACCGACACCGCCCGCCATATGACACGCATGCGAGGCGCACGCAATGTAGCACCTCTGTCACTGGGTCTGAAGGTTAGTATAGCCATTGTCTGTTGTTAAACCGCGTTAATGGGGAATCGGGCCGCGTGAAGACACGTGCTGCAAGACGCTTGGGGGGAGTCCCAGCCGAAAGCCGTTGCAGGTAAGTTAGAATGTGCAGTCGGTGTAGATGTTCGGGGTAGACGGTGCCATGGCGTCGGCAACAGCGGGTCCGGCCGTTACCGCGTCTGAAGCTACGCCGCTGCCGGTACGCGCTACCACGGCAAGCCAGTAAGTTGCATGGTCCGTCAGGGTCAGTTCTGTCGAATAGTGTCCTTCGCTAGTATAGCTCACTGTGGCCGCCGGTGATCCAGAAACATCCACCTCAGGTGAATTGCCATAATACACGGCAAAATCCTCCGGAGCTAACTTGCCGCGCGGCGTGCTGTACTGCCATCGCAGGCGGATCTTTCCGCCGGCAATGGCTTCGACGGTAAGCGAGGTCGGGCGCGCTGGCCGATTGCCTAGCCAATCGCCGTCACCACCCATGGCTACTTCGACATTACAGGAATAGTCGGGCGTTTCCAAGCCGTCAAGCATCGGCCGAACGGTATAGATA
>JABMQG010000254.1 GCA_013203365.1 Planctomycetota bacterium
GCCCCAATTCAGTACGTACTGCGCCCGGCCGAGGAACAACCGGCCCAACTGGGCCCGAGATGTCAGCAACCCGCGGTAGCTGGCGAAGAAACGCCGGGGTGTCAATACGGCGAACTCTCGGCCGGCAGAGGCCATCGCATTGACCATCTCGGCCGCCTCGTCCAGCGTTCGACCCAGCGGCGAGGCCTTTATTACGCGTATGCCTTGGCCGGCGGCAAGACGAACCATTTCCACCGCCGATGCAGGCGAGGCTGTCAGAAGCACTACGTCCGGCTTGAGTTGCGTGAGCATTTGGCGATGATCGGTGAAGGCCTCGGCCCGGGCCTCAGCGGCGGCCTGCTCGGTGGCCGAGGTGTCGCGATCCGCCACGCCGACCAGTGTGAAGCCCTCGACGTCGGCCAACGCCTTCATGCACTTTTGGCCCAGATCGCCAGCCCCCACAAGTGCCAGCCGCAATGGTTTTCCGCCCATGGATGCCTTTCTAAAGCTAAAGAGTCCCGATGTGCGGGCCATTCTGGCCGGGCCGAGGCAAAAAATCAAACAATATGCATTTGCCGGCCGATAGTGGGTAATGATAGTGTATAATATCTAGAGGCAACGAGATGGTTGCAATGTTTTTGCCTTTTGTATCTTGTCCGGGGGCGAAAGGTTTCGACCGGACGAATTGATGCAATGGTGGCGTGCCCAGGTTTCCAGGAGGCCTGGTAAAACACCTGGAAAAAACCATAAATGCCGATTATCAATTGGCTATGGCTGCCTGAGAAAGGCAACCCGCTGTCATGGTTTGTCTGCGAACCGTGATAGTTGACAACTAGCAGACTAGCTGCCGGGAAATGGCCCGGTTAACCAGGCGGCGAAATCCGGTCGGGCTGGCCCTGAGGTGACCGTGTCGGCGCGGGTCCAATGGGCGAGACATTTGTGAAATCCACCGAACACGCACGTAGAAGCCTTTGTTGAAGCGTCTCGGGACGCGGGTTCGACTCCCGCCGCCTCCATTCGACTTGCGTGGGCTGTGCCCACGCTCGCTCATGGCAAGCCATCTTCGCCGAAGACAAGCGATTGGATTGCCCGAGAGATGAGCGAGGCGAATGTCCTGAGCGCAGCCCGAAGCGAAGCAAAGGGCGAAGTCGAAGGGCACTTCCGAATGCATACGAACGGGGGTGGTATGAGCGCGACTCAACAGCAGTTCTTCATCTACATCCTCAAGTGCGCCGACGACGCCTATTACGTCGGTTCGACGACGGATGTCCCCACTCGCTTGGAGAGCCATAATGCCGGCAGGGGACCGCGCTTCACGGCGTGCCGGCGGCCCGTCACGCTCATCTATTCTGAATCCTTCGGCACAATGGAACAAGCCCGTCAGCGCGAGATACAGATCAAGAAATGGTCGCGTGCCAAGAAAGAAGCCCTCATTGGCGGGGATAGGCAAACGCTTCACACTCTCAGCCGACGAAAGACGCGCTGATCCTGATGAGCGCGCCCGGCCACGCCTTCCCAAGCGATGCTCTGTCTCAACCAGTCCGGCTCGATTGAGCTTACGCAAACAGCAGTTCAGAAATACACCCATAGGTAAAATCGGGCGATGTGCTGGAAACGGCTTGTGGCTGACGCTGCTGGTGTCACCGGCGTCATCCGCCGGCCCGCGATCGGCGCCCGCGCCGTGACGAGGTTGGCCCGGAATCGCCCGCAAACCGCTCGAAACCGTCTCAAAGTCTCGTAATCGCGTGACGAGGTCCAACCCCGTCCCGTGATAGACAAACCGCTTCCAATAATGCACTTACGCCAAATCGCCGTGTATGGAAGTTGCACCCGACTTTGCCTGCATGCGACCGCATCACAACCCCCGTCATGTGACGTTTGCAGTGCCAAAAATCGCTCATGTGAGCGCGACATGAGCGTGGCTTGCCCACGCTTGGCACCGCGATGGCACTGCTTGGCACTGCTTCGGGGGCGCGAGCGTGGGCGGCCGGGGAGTGCGATGCGGGCGGTGTCACCGGTGACAAAGACAAAACGCGGTATCAGCACCTCAAGCGAAAAGTCATTGCTCGATCAGGGGATATCGATGATACTCCACCATGATTGCAGACAGGGCCGCTATGCAGACAGTCGGACGATGTGCGGCGTCGTGGTTGCGTGCGCCAGACGCTGTCAGAGCTTGGCGCGATTACGGACTGTAGAAACAATGGGAAAGCGTCTGAAGCTTCCTGATCCCGTTCAAGCGGACGTCCTTGTAAGGAGTCGCCGCCGGTGCTGCGTCTGCTTCGGGTTACACAAAGACGAAGAGCGCAAGAAGGGCCAGATTGCTCACCTAGATGGAGACCCGGGCAACAACGATCCCGACAATCTGGCTTATCTCTGCTTTGACCATCACGATGAGTATGACGGCCGCACAAGCCAGGCCAAGAATCTGACTGCTGGGGAAGTCAAGAGGTATCGTGATGAGTTGTACTCCCACTTCGGGGATTGGCAAGTCCGCCTGACCCACTCGAATCTATTGGCCTTCCTCGCTTCGACGATTGACCTGGACCAGATGGCAGACAGTGCGATCAAGATTGCGGGGCAAGTCCTCTACTATCCTGAAGAACATGCCTATGACGTTCTAGTCAGCAAGAAGAAGGACTACCGCGACCTCGATCTGCTCATTCCATACCTGCACGTTCTGGACTCCTTTGCGGCATGGGGCTGGCTGACTTGCACAATGGAAGAGAAGACAAGCGCTGGGGGAGATGAGCGGACGTACATTATCGTCAACCACGATCCAATCTGCCAGCGAATTGCGGGACTGATTCGCAAGCGGATGGTCGCTAGAAACGCGGACACGTCACAACTCGACCGTCTGGACGAAGTGTCGGAGGTGTTCGCCGATGAACCGAAGCAAGAATCGGGCGGCAACCCTCAAGAGGATGAGTAGCATTCCCATAAGTTTGCCGTTCGGCTACCACGCCTTCCTCTGCTCATCCCATCTCACCGGCAGGTTCTTCCGCAGCTTCTCGAGGCTGATCCCCTCCGGCTCGTCGCCGCACAGGATGGCCTCGACAATGTCCGGCGTGAGGCTGGTCAGGCGTAGCATCCGCCCGGCGTAGGTGCGGTCGACGCCGAGGGCTTGGGTCAGGTCCGGCACGACACGGCGGCCCGGTGGGACTAACTGCTGGCGGTTTGCAGACGTTGCAGCTCCACCACCCAGGCCGGGGTCTCCGCCAAGTAAGCTCGCAGCAGTCGGGCGCGAGTGAAGTAGTAAAGCGAGTTAAGCCCCTGAAAGATGAGTGTGCCGACGATCAACGCCCCGTAAATCATCACTGACAGCGTCTTGTAGAGGCTGCCGACGTCCCCCAGCACCTGTGCCGTCATCGGCTCACTTCGCATTACTTCTTCATACGGATTGGCCCCAAACGCCGCCACGACCATCATCCAGGCGGCATAGACGACAATCAGCCCCAGCAGCGCCACCTGATTCCAGCCCAGCATGGCAGCCGATCGCGGGTTGAACCGCAGGAGCAGCTTGCGGCCGCGAAGCTCGTTCCATGCAAGGACTCCCAGGCCGACGCACATTATCACGCCAAGCCAGTCGAATTCGCCGAATACCGCCTCGCCGGCCACGAATAGCAGTGACAAGCCGCTGAACGTGCCCAGCAATATCCCGTTGAACAGTGCTACCATCGCGGCTGATCGAAGCTTCTTGGCACGCTGATTGGCCAGCGTAACGGCCTGCATCTGCTCCGGTGTGAGCGGCCAGTCACCCGCGGCCGTGGTGCGGTCCGACGCGCCTCCATAGCCAGCCTGGGCAGGCAGGGGCACGCCGGGCGTTGACATCGGCCTACATGGTGGCTGGATGTTCATAGCTGTCATCGTACTCGCTTCTTGAGAATCAACCAACGTAAACCTTCCTCTGCTCATCCCACCTCACCGGCAGGCTCTTGCGCAGCTTCTCGAGGCTGATGCCCTCCGGCTCATCGCCCCGCAGGACGGCCTCGATGATGTTCGGCGCGAGGCTGGTCAGGCGTAGCATCCGGCCAACATACGTGCGGTCGACACCGAGGGCCTGGGCCAGGTCTTCGACGCCGGCGTACTCGCCCGACTCGAGCTGCTCCTGCCAGCGATGGGCCTTGGCGATGGCTTCGATCAGCGTGTGGTTGGCGTCGCACTGGGTCGTCACCGTTGCCGGGGACTCGCCATCGGTCAGGATCATCTGCCTGCCGTTGCGATGGCGCAGCCGCATGGGGATATGAACCACCACGGCGTCGCCGTCCCTGCGGACGCGGAGGCCTGGCGCATAGAAAACCTGTTGCCAATCCTGCCGATTCGACTGATAATGGCTACCGACCGGGGGTGGTCCCCGGCCTGCCGGGATGACCGGCACGCCGATTATTTTCTTTGATTGAGCATGGTGATATCCCCACTGTGCTGAATTCCGCATAGCACGGCCCACAAACCGTGCTCGACGGAGTTCTGCTCAAACAAGTGTTTGGCGATCAAGGAGACAGTTCAGATGAACCGCAATTTATTCAGGATTGCCCTTGATCAACCCCAGCCGAGCGATTGGTCGCATTTCGAGACGCTTTGTGGGCAATTCCTGCTTCCTGAGTTCGGGAATCTGCGCACTATGGCTCATCCACACGGCGATGGTGAGCGTGACTCGGAACTCTTTTCACCCGAAGCCAAGCCTTTCGTAGCAGCCCAATATCGACCCGGCAACCTACAACATGGCGCTCCAGATCCTCCAGGACGAGGTCTAACACGAGGAAGACCTGTAGTCCCTCCATGAGTACCTGGAGCTGATGGTCTCGCGCCACGCATAGCGGGCGGATTCGCCGGTTCGAGTCGCAAGCCGAGTATGTGGGCGTCGGCAATCCGGGCTATCCCCAGAACATTGGCAAAGAAAGGACAAGACCGATGAGCAAGGACAAGAATAAGAAGA
>JABMQG010000255.1 GCA_013203365.1 Planctomycetota bacterium
CTTCAGCAGCGGCACGACCATAACCTCGGCCGTCTCGAACGCGGGCGGCACGTCAATCCTGGGCAATATCTTCTCCACGCGATCGAGCTCGGCCGGCCTGGCCCTGACAATCACATGGCGTGTACGCGTATCGGCGATAACGGTCATCGTGGGTTGGGCGGCCGACACCACGACCGCGGGGGCGGCCTTGGCCTCGTCCTTGTCTTTTTCCGCGGCCTTGTCCGCCACTGGTGCCGGCTTGGCCTTGGGCTTGGGTGGATTGAACAGTTGTTCCAGAGTATCAGCCACCCACTGCGGGTCGGCGTGCTGGACCTTGAACCATCGCAACTCCGTCTCGGCGGTCTGTGCGGCGGCGGAAAGCCGGATGATAAGGTTTTCAATTGCCTCCACGTCTTGTCGCGAAGCGGAGACGATCAGCGAGTTGGTCGTCTTGTCAACGGCGATCAGCACAACGGGTCGGCCTGGTTTGCTTTGGGGCTGGAGGTCTTGGTTTTGCCCGTGTACGTTCGTATCGTCGGACCGCAGGATTTCCTTTCCCGGCTGCTCGTAGGTTTGGCCTGAAGCCGGTTCCGTGGCCGGGCCGGTGGCGGCCGTGGGGGCGGACAGTTGCTCGACGACACGGACCTCGCTGTCACTTATCTGCAGATACACTCGGCTAAGCTGCTCGGCGAGCTGCTCGGCGGGCAGGCCCGTGACCGCAATGACCGCAACTCGCCTGACTTGGACGCTGTCGATGCTTGCTATCACCGGCTCCATCCGCTTGAAGTCGATTTCCTTGGCTATGATCGTCAGTGTATTGGAGAACGAGTCGGCCTCGACAATGGGCTTGTCGGGGCCACTGCTTTCGGCGAAGAGATTGTTGAGCTTCGAGGCCAGGTCGTACGCGTCGGCATTGACAAGCTGCACATAATGCACGTCACGCATGGGCGTCTCGGTCTGTTCAAGTTCATTCAGCAGTTCCTCGAACATCGCGAAGTAAGCCGGCGTGGTTGAAACCAGCAAGGAGTTGGTACGGGTATCGGCACTTATGCTGAACGGCACTGTTAAGGCCTGTGGCCGTCGGGGCGCCACCGAGGGACGGGGCGTCTGGCTGATGATGCTCGTGAACAGTTTCCCCAACGTGCCGGCCACTTCGCCGGCGTCGTTATTGGTCAATTTGTACGTGCGCAACTGGGGCATTTCCGAAGGGCTGGGGACATCCAAGCTGCGAATGGCAGCAACCACCGCAGAGACCTCGTCGGCTGGGCCACGAACCAGAATGCTGTTGGAATCCGGCTCGGCCGCGACGGTGACCTTTTCCGTGCGAGTGGTTTGTTGCATCGGCCCTGGTCGCCGCGATCCTGTCGCGGCATTTGCAACAAAGGTGGCACTGACCGCCCTGGCCACGTTGACGGCCTGGGCGTTGGCCAGCGAGACGATTTCCATCACCGTACGGCGGTCAGGGTCGGCAATGTCGAACCTGCGGATCAGCTCCTCGGCGACGGCCAAATTATCCGGCGTGCCCATCAGGATCAGCGTATTCATGCTTTCATCAATCGCGATCCTGACGGCGGCTTCTGTGGTTACGGGAGGTCTTTCCCTGCCTTGGCCCCTTGCGCCCAAGATCGCTTCGGCACCCCAGAGCTGGCTGATTACCTTGCCCACTTCTGCGGCCTTGGCGTTTTTCAGTCGTATGTACTTGATGACGGCCTCGGGAGTTTTTCCGACCGCGTCGAGCACCTTCAGCATGTTCTCGATCTGACGAATCTTCCCGAGCCGATCCGTAACAAGCAGGGCCCTGGTCTTGGTCAGTGGCGCGATTGAGCCATAGGTGCTTACCATCTGAGCGATTAGCTTGGCGGCCTCGTCCGGCTCGAGGTTCTCCAGCTTCAGCACTACGCTGACCAATTGCTCTTCCCGCAGCGCGTCGGTGTCGTCCAGGCCGCGTAATATGGGGGTGGGCAGTGTTGCAACCTCGCCGATGGTAACCAGGTACAGGTACCGCCCGTCCACCGCCATTTGATAGCCACGGGCAGCAAGGAGAATGTTTATGGTATCGAACGCATCCTCCATGGTATACGGCCGGCTGTCGGAGAAGGTGATTTCGCCTTTGACCTCGCATTTTGCGATCAACGGCTTTCCGAGTCTCTGGCTGAAGCTGCGTACAACCGAGGCGATGGGTGCTTGGGCATACTGCAAGACAACGCCGTCGCCGATGGTTATTTCGGCCCCGCCCTGTGTGGTGGGCTGGATCGCCTCGGCCCCTGCGGTCTGCGCAGAGGCTGGGGCGGGTTGGCCCATCGCTGCTTGCTCGACAGGCACCGCCGCACAGATCAGCAGCACAGTTGCAATCGTGTGTACAGATCTCATGTTCTTCTCCACGTGCAAATCGCTTAGCCTCATTCGGCTAAACGCCGATTGAAGCGGTTTATTCTATTTATCCGGCGTGCTCGGCCGGCGCAGCAACTCGGGTAGTTTCGCCAGCGGTATCAGCCGTTTCTGCCCCAACGCCTGACCCAGTTCCACCGACCAGTACTCCAGATCGATCTTCAGGACAATCCTGCTGGGGCTGAGCAGTGCCGGCTCATCGGGCATGGCGGCCGGGCTATAGTCTACCGCGACTATCTTTCCTCCCAGTAAATCGTCCCCAATTTTGTACTGCCTGACGATATCTTCCTGAATATCGTGCACGAGCACCTCCACCTGGCCGTCTTGGCCCGCCCATCTGGACAGGGCTACAAGGCGGTACCTGTCCTGCGGCGACTCGTACGAACGCGTTAAGGCAGGCCCCGCCTGCAGCAGGGCAGGGCGGCTCTTGACGTAGGGTCGAAAGAGGTCACGGACGGCGATCCCGTCGTAACGCCGCCGGGCCGCGACGGCCAGGTCGATCTCGGCCGGCTCGTCGGGCGCCCCTGTGGCCAGTTCGCCGGGGCCGGGCGGGCGGCCCTTGCCGGTAGTCAGCACCAGCGTGAGGTAACTGAAAGTCACGCCGATTGTTCGGCTGGCCAGATCGGGCACTACCGACAGGTTGTCCACGCCGCCGAGGTACGGCTCGGCGTTTACCATGTACAGGAAGTCGGTCACTGCCCGCGTAGTGCCGGCCGCCTTGACTCGCCAGCCGATCTGCCGGTACGCTCTGGAAGCGGAGGAGTCTGTCGTAACAGGGATTTCCTCGAAGTCCAAGGCGGCGTTATCGAGTCCGCTACGTTTAGCCATTGCGAGCAGTCTCATGCGGACCAGTCTTTTGGCACGAAGTTCATCGCTGTCGTAGGCTCGGTTCGTCAGCGATGCAAGTCGCTTGCGATATTTGGCCAGGGAGATTTCGCTGCCGTTGAAGTCGGCCAGTTTCCGCTGGCTTTGCGCAATCTTGTCGTCCAGTCGCCTCGACGGACTCAGGAGCAGACTGTCCAGCGCCCCGTAACCGATCATCGCCACCACCATCACCGCGGCGGCAGAGGTGATTATTTTGCTTGTGCCTGTCATCCTCGCAGCCTCCCAGGTGGCGGTCCGTCAGGGCGTGTTGCAGGGGTCCTTACACCTCGCTGCCGACGGCGATCAACTGGCGGAGGGGCCCGCTCATCGCTCCGAGCTGTCGGCTGATCGGGAATGGGGCCGCCGATGCGTTCGGCCAAGCCGGCCGATCCATGCAGCCGATTCTCCGAATCATCGTCCGCCGGGCGCGTGGCCGGCTGGTCGGGCAAGGCCACCTTGACGGCCGGGTCGACGGTTAGCTGGAAATCCGACTCGTAATCGTATCCAAGGGCCAGTGGGTCTTTTCGCATGGAAAGCTGGGCTACCCGCACCTTGTAGCCGGGGACCTGTTCCAGGGCCGCTTGCAGGCTGTCGATCGTCTCTCGCTGCTTTGTCCTTGCGGTGAAGGTTATGGAGCCGGCGTTTACGGCGAACCTGGTTATGTTGGCATCGGTCGCAGGCGGGAACAGTCGGGAGATATTCTCCCAGTGGTCCAGCCAGTTGATTCTCGCCGCCTGCCAGGCCTCGATCCGCTCCACCCGCCGCACCAGGGGTATCAGTTGGCCGACATGAACTTTCTCGGCCGCCGCGGCCTGCCGGGCCAGTTCGGCGGCTTGGCGGGACTTGGTGTTCAGATGGGCCCACCCGGCCAAACCAATCCCAACAAGGCCGGCCAGCCCCACAGCAGCGATAACGGCGGCTCGAATCTTTCGCGCGTCGGTTCGCACACTAGTGCGCTTGGGGTGCAGAAAATCGAACGCCGTTTGCCGTGGTTCGATCATCGCCGAGCCCAGAACCGCGGAGAACGCCGACGCATTCGACCCAGCCGGCAGTGCTAGGGCGCCTGCGGGGTCGAAGATCTCGCACGGGACATCCACTCGCTTGCCGAGCGCCTTGGCGACGTCGCCGGCGAGTTCCCATTCGCCGGCAACCAGCACGGCGGCCACCTGCACGCCGGGGTCGGCGGCGTGAAAACTGTGAATGCTTCGCATCACTTCCACCACGACGGTCCGCACGACCTGCTCCCGGCCGTGTGTGTCGTCGTCGGCCATCGGGACGGGCGCGGCCCGGCTGAAGACCAGCGACCGACCTATCATCAGGTCGATTTCCACTTCCTCCCCGCTGACGTCAACCAGGGCCGTGCA